>DASYTX010000254.1:0-8059 GCA_036001865.1 Terriglobales bacterium | reverse complement strand
AGCGCCCTTTGCCGGTCGCACCGGCAATCTGAAGGTCCATCGCGGCAACCTCATCAAGGAAAACGACACCGACAACCCGCTGGTGACCATCAACCAGATCGCGCCGATTTACGTGGAGTTCTCCGTCCCGGAGCAACTTCTGGCGGACATAAAGAGGTACGCGGCGCAAGGGCAACTGCAGGTCGAGGCGGTGATCCCGCAGCAGGAAGATCGCCCGGCCGAAGGCAAGCTGACGTTTATCGACAATGCAGTCGACCGCGAGACCGGGACCATCAAGCTCAAGGGCACCTTCGCCAATAAAGACAAGCGCCTTTGGCCGGGGCAGTTCGTCAATGTGGTGCTGACCTTGGCCAGGCAGCCGGATGCCATCGTCGCCCCCGCACAGGCCGTCCAAAGCGGGCAGCAGGGGCAGTACGTTTTCGTGGTGAAGGATGATCTGACAGCCGAGGCGCGGCCGGTGAAGGTTGGCCGCGAGGTCGAAGGACAAGTGGTGGTCCTGGCCGGCTTGCAACCGGGTGAGCGGGTGGTCACCGACGGGCAGCTTCGGCTGGTGCCCGGCGCCAAGGTAGAAGTAAAGGACGGAGCCCAGGCACAGGAAAAACGGCCATGAACATCTCCGAGCTCTTCATTCGCCGTCCTGTAGCCACCACGCTGGTGATGGCCGCCATTGTGGTGTTTGGCATCATGGGCTACCGCCTGCTGCCGGTCAGCGACTTGCCCAACGTCGACTTCCCCACCATTCTGGTCACCGCTTCCCTCCCGGGCGCCACCCCGGAGACCATGGCGTCGGCCGTGGCCACGCCGCTGGAGAAGCAGTTCTCCACCATCGCCGGGCTGGACTCGATGAACTCCAGCAACTCGCAGGGATCCACCAGCATAACCCTGCAGTTCACCCTGGACCGCGACATCGACGCCGCCGCGCAGGACGTGCAGGCCATGATCGCCAAGGCGCAGCGCGACCTGCCGCAGGACATGCCCAGCCCGCCTTCCTACCAGAAGGTGAACCCCGCGGACCAGCCTGTTATTTACATCGCTGTCAGCTCACCCACGCTGCCCCTCTCGACCGTCAATGAGTACGCCGAGACCTTCATGGCGCAGCGCATGTCGATGGTCAGCGGGGTGGCCCAAGTGCAAGTTTTCGGCGCGCAGAAATATGCCGTGCGCCTGCAGGTTGACCCGCGCAAGCTAGCCAGCCGTCAGGTGGGCATCGACGAAGTGGCTGCTGCCGTACAGGGCGGCAACGTCAATCTGCCCACCGGCACACTATACGGCCCGCACCAGGCCTTCCAGGTGCAGGCCACCGGCCAGCTCACCACCGCCGCCGCCTATAAGCCACTGATCGTCGCCTACCGCAACGGCTCCCCGGTGCGCCTGGACGAACTGGGCAACGTGCTCGACAGCGTTGAGAACGACAAGATAGCCAGTTGGTACAACGAGACCCGCGCCGTGGTGCTGGCCGTGCAGCGCCAGCCGGGGACCAATACCGTTGCCGTGGTGGACTCGATCCGCGCGCTGCTGCCCACCTTCCGCGCGCAGATTCCGGCCTCGGTCACCATCAACATCCTCTACGACCGCTCCCAGTCAATCCGGGCGTCGGTGCACGATGTGCAGTTCACCCTGATGCTCACCATCGCCCTGGTGATCATGGTGATCTTCGTCTTTCTGCGCAATGTCTCGGCCACGGTCATTCCCAGCCTGGCAGTGCCCATGTCTATCGTGGGCACGTTCGCCGTCATGTACCTGCTGGGCTACTCCCTGGATAACCTGTCGCTGATGGCACTCACCCTCTCCGTGGGCTTCGTGGTGGACGACGCCATCGTGATGCTGGAAAACATCGTGCGCCACATGGAAGGCGGCGAGGGAGTGCTGCAGGCTGCCCTGCGCGGCTCGCGCGAGATCGGCTTCACCATTATTTCCATGACCCTGTCGCTGGCGGCGGTATTCCTGCCGGTGCTGTTCATGGGTGGGATCCTGGGCCGCCTGCTGCACGAGTTCGCGGTCACCATCGGTGCGGCCATCCTGGTTTCTGGCTTCGTCTCGCTGACTCTGACACCCATGCTGTGCAGCCGCTTCCTGCGCCCACCGCGGGAGACGCGCCACGGCCGCCTCTATCGCTGGTTCGAGAACTTCTTCGACGCCATGCTGGGCGTTTACGTGCGGACCTTGCGCCCGGTGCTGGCGCACCGCCGCGCCACCATGATCGTCTCCGCCGCGATGCTGGCGGGTACGCTCTACCTGTTCAAAGCCATTCCCACCGGCTTCCTGCCCAGCGAGGACACCGGCTCCATCTTCATGTTCACCGAGGCCCAGCAGGGCATCTCCTTCGACGCCATGGTCAAGCACCAGCGCGAGCTGGCCAAGGTGGTGCTCAGCGACCCGCGGGTGGACAACATTATGTCGACCGTCGCCGGCGGCAATGCGGGTCGGATCTTCATCCGCCTCAAGCCGCGCGACACCCGTGCCCACGTCGATCAGATCATCCAGGAGATGCGGGCCAAGGTGACCAAGGTAGTCGGCATCAATGCCTACCTGCAGAACCTGCCGCCCATCCGCATCGGCGGTCAGCTCACCAAGAGCCAATACCAGTTCACTCTGCAGAGCCCGGAAACGGAAGAGCTGTATCACTACGCTCCGCTGCTCGAGGGCAAGCTGCGCGAGCTGGCCGGCCTACAGGACGTCACCAGCGACCTGCAGATCAAGAACCCGGAAGTGGACGTCGAGATCGACCGCGATAAGGCCTCGGCCCTGGGTGTCAGCGCGCGGCAAATCGAGGAGGCGCTCTATACCGCATACGGGCCGCGCCAGATCTCGACCATCTACGCCCCTAACAACCAGTACCGCGTGGTCATGGAAGTGATGCCGGAGTACAAGCTGGATCCCGCAGCGCTCTCCATGCTCTATGTCCGGTCGAGCACGGGACAACTGGTGCCGCTGAACTCCGTAGCCAAGCTGAAAACCGGAGTGGGGCCATTGTCGGTCAACCACCTCGGCCAGCTACCCTCGGTGACGCTGTCGTTCAACCTGCGTCCGGGGACGTCGCTGGGCGAGGCGGTCAGCGCGGTGGACCGGGTGGCGCACCAAACGCTCCCCAGCACTATCACCACCAGCTTCCAAGGCACAGCGCAGGCTTTTGAGAGTTCCATGCGCGGGCTCGGCCTGCTGCTCATCATGGCCATCGCGGTCATCTACATCGTCCTCGGCATCCTGTACGAAAGCTTCATTCACCCGCTGACCATTCTCTCTGGTCTGCCCTCAGCCGGCTTCGGCGCCCTGCTCACCCTGATGCTGTTCAAGACTGAGCTGAACATCTACGCCTTCGTGGGGGTGATCATGCTGGTCGGGATCGTGAAGAAGAACGCCATCATGATGATCGACTTCGCGCTGGAGAGCCAGCGCCGGGAAGGCAAGAGCGCCGCCGATGCCATCTTTGAGGGCGCACTGGTCCGCTTCCGGCCCATTATGATGACCACCATGGCAGCCCTCATGGGCACGCTGCCCATCGCTCTCGGCTTCGGTGCGGGCGGCGAGGCGCGGCGTCCCTTGGGCTTGGCGGTGGTCGGCGGGTTGGTGGTCTCGCAGCTACTCACGCTTTACATCACACCTGTCTTCTACACCTACATGGAGCAGTTTCAGGGCTGGGTACGCGGCAAGATTCGTCGCCGGCGCGACCTTGCCGAGCAGTTGCGGGAAGAGCCCGTGCTGGCCGACAGCAGGGACTGAGCGCATCCAGCAGGACCGCGGAGGCCCGTCCGCTTGCGCTTTGCTTCCCCACCTGCCCCTCACGCATTTATGCTGTTGCGTTTCGCCCGAACCTAATCCGCACCGTGAGGAGGACTCATGAGCCGCTTTAACCGTTTCCTGGCATGGCTGGGAGGTCTGACCCTGCTGTCCATTGTCCTGATGGTGATAGTTGTCGTCGCGGTCAGCTATGGCAAGAAGCGCATCCCGGCCAAGACCGTCCTCGAGCTGAACCTGGAGCGAGAAACCATCGAGGACATCCCTGACGATGCCGTGGCCAAGGCCATGCTGCGCGACCGGCTGGTGGTGCGCGACGTGGTCGATGCCCTGGATCGGGCGGCGGATGACAAGCGCGTGGTCGGTCTGGTCGCCCGCATTGGCGCCGCCCGCATGGGGACGGCCACCACCCAGGAAATCCGCGACGCCGTTCTGCGCTTCCGCGCCAAGAAGAAGTTCGCGGTGGCGTTTGCCGAGACCTTCGGCGAGTTCGGCCCTGGCGGCAACTCCTACTACCTGGCCACGGCGTTCGACGAAATCTGGTTGCAGCCCTCCGGCGACATCGGGCTCACGGGCGCCATAGCTGAGAGCCCGTTCCTCCGCGGCACCCTGGAAAAGCTGGGCATGCGCTTCCGTGGCGACCACCGCTACGAGTACAAGAACGCGCTCAACCTCTTCACGGAAACCAAGTACACTCCGGCGCACCGCGAGGCCACGGCAGCGGTGGTCAATTCACTCTTCGGCCAGCACGTGCGCGGCATCGCCGAGGCCCGCAAGATCTCCGCCGAGGAGGTGCGCACGCTCATCGACCGCGGCCCCTTCCTCGGCAGTGAGGGGGTGGACGCCAAGCTGGTGGACGGCGTGGCCTACCGCGATGAGGTGTACGACAAGGTCAAGAAGCGCGCCGGCGATGGCGCCGAGCTGCTGTACTCCGAAAAGTATCTGGAGCGCGCCGAGCGCCCGCACACCAAGGGGAAATCGGTGGCGCTGATCTTTGGCGTGGGCAGCGTGCAACGCGGCAAGAGCGGCTTTAATGGTCTTCAGGGCGACGTCCACATGGGCTCGGACACGGTCACCGCTGCTTTCCGCGCCGCCATTGAGGACAAGGACGTCAAGGCCATCGTCTTCCGCATTGACAGCCCGGGCGGCTCCTACGTTGCCTCCGATGCGATCTGGCGCGAGGTAGTGCGCGCGCGCAAGGCCGGTAAGCCCGTGGTCGCAACCATGAGCGACGTGGCGGGCTCCGGCGGGTATTTCGTGGCCATGGCGGCCGACAAGATCGTTGCCCAGCCTGGCACCATCACGGCATCCATCGGCGTGCTCGGCGGCAAGTTCCTCACCTCGGGCTTCTGGAACAAAGTCGGCCTCTCCTGGGACGAAGTCCACACCAGCGCCAACGCCACCATGTGGACCGGCACCCACGACTATACCGCTTCGGAGTGGCAGCGCTTCCAGGCGTGGCTGGATCGTGTCTACGTGGACTTCACCAGCAAGGTCGCCGATGGTCGCAAGCTGCCCAAAGAGCGCGTGCTGCAGGTCGCCAAGGGGCGGATTTGGTCGGGCGAGGATGCCAAAAACCTTGGCTTGGTGGACGAACTGGGCGGTTACGCCACCGCCTTGAGCCTGGCCAAAAAGGCTGCCACCATTCCGGAGACGGAAGATGTCAATATCGTCGTGTTCCCCAAGAGAAAGAAGCTGATCGAAGTGCTCCTTAGCGAGGGTGCGGAAAGCAGCGAGGGCGAAGCCGTGGAGGCGGCGATCGTCAGGACGGTCAAAGCCATCCAACCGCTGGCGCGCCGTTTGCGCCTGCTCTCGCCGGCAGAGCAACAGGACGTGCTGCGCATGCCGGAAGTGGAGATGAGCCGGTAGCTCCGGCACGGTTTCTCAGCCGCGGGGGTGGGCCCAACCGTCCCCGCTACAATACTGGCGTGAAGCAGACCATCTTCGTGATCGAGGATGACGCCGATATAGCGCGCCTGGTGAGCCATCACCTGGAGGCGGCCGGCTATGGTGTGCGCACGTTTCACAGCGCTATAGGCGTCCTCGGGGATGCGCAAAGGGAGCGCCCGGCGCTCTTCCTGCTCGACATCATGATCCCCGGCGGAGATGGTCTGGAGCTGTGCCGTCGCATCCGCCAGATCCCCGCTATAGGCATGATCCCGGTGATCTTCGTCACCGCCAGGTCCGGCGAGGCCGACCGGGTGGTAGGTCTGGAACTGGGCGCCGACGATTACATCACCAAGCCCTTCAGCCCGCGCGAGCTGGTGGCCCGCGTCCGGGCGGTGCTACGTCGCTTCGAGCGGCCGCTTCTGCCGTCGGCGGCCAAGGTCGGCGAACTCGAGATCGATGGCGGCGCCATGACCCTGAAGGTGCGCGGCAGAGAAGTCAGCACCACCGCCACTGAGTTCCGCCTGCTCGAGTATCTAGCGCAACACACCGGACGGGTCTTCACACGCGACCAACTCCTGGACGCGGTGTGGCGCGACACCGCCTTCGTAACTCCGCGCTCGGTGGACGTGTACGTGCGCCGCATCCGCGAGAAGATCGAGCGCGACCCCGAGAAGCCCCGCTATCTCAAAACCGTACGCGGCACCGGCTACCGCTTCGAGGCCCCGAAGTGAGAAGCCGTATCTTCACCAAGCTGCTGCTGGTTTCACTTCTGGTGATCGCGGCGGCAACGGCTGTTATGGATGTCGCCATCACTCGCGCCTGGAAGCGTTCGCTGCACCAGGAAATCGAAACCGCTCTCAGCCAGAAGGTCCGCCTCCTGGCGACGCGGGTGGAAAGCGATCCCAGCCCGCAACTGCAGCAGATCGCGCGCCAGGCAGCCGCCGACGCGCAGGCGCGAGTCACCGTCATCGACCGCAACGGCAACGTGCTGGCCGATTCCGAGGCCGACCCCGCGACCATGGACAACCATGCCTCGCGCCCGGAGTTCGCCGCCGCGCTGGCCGGGAGGCAAGGCATGGCAGTGCGCACCAGCGCTACGGTGGGTGTCGATTTCCTTTACATTGCCGTGCCCCTCCGCCATGGAGCCGTGCGCCTGGCCCATCCGCTCTCTGCCATCCAGCAGGCGACCGCCCGTGTGCGGCGGACACTGCTGTGGAGTAGCGGGCTGGCACTGGTGGTGGCACTGCTGCTTTCCGCTATCGCCGCCCAGTCGCTTGCTAAGCGGTTGCGGCGCATCGAGGAATTCGCCGTGCGGGTCGCCGGCGGTGATCTGTCCGCGCGCATCGCGGAACGCTCTTCCGACGAGATCGGCAAGCTGGGTTCCGCCCTGGACACCACCGCCAATCGCCTGCAACAGAGCTTCCAGGAGATTCAAACCGCGCGGCAGCAGTTAGAAACCGTGCTCAACAGCATGCAGGAAGGAGTCATCGCCGTCTCCGCCGACCGTCGCGTGCGCTGGGCCAACGGCCTGATGGGCCGGCTCACGCCCGGTGGTGTGAAGTTAGGGGCGCCACTGGTCGAAACCATCCGCGACCCTGACTTCCTGTATGCCATCGAGGAAGCGCTGACAACGGGCGTGGCCCGCACGGCGCGGGCAACATCGATTCTTGCCGGCCGCTCCTACTACATCACCGCCACCCCGATGCCGGGCAGCGGCGCGGTCGCCGTGCTGCACGATGTGACTGAAATCGAGCGCGTGGAAAAAACCCGGCGGGATTTCATCGCCAACGTCTCCCACGAGCTGCGCACACCTCTGACCTCCATCCAGGGCTATGCCGAGACCCTGCTCGATTCCACACGGAATGGGACCGAACGCGAGTTCCTGGAGATCATTCGCAAGAACGCCACTCGCATGTCGCGGCTCACGGAAGACCTGCTGACCTTGGCGCGAGTCGAGTCCGGGGAGGCATCCTTTTCCCTGCAACCGGTCACGCCCGCAGATTTGCTGCACGACGCAGAACAGAACTTTCGCGAAATCTGCAAGACGAGAGGGCTGGAGCTGCTAGTAGAGGCCGAAAGCACGCGTCCGGTCAGCGCCGACCGCGATGCCATCCACCAGGTGCTCGCCAACCTGCTGGACAATGCGGTGAAGTACGGCGCTTCCGGCGGCAAGATCATAGTCGGGGCGCGCGACGCGGGGAACGCCGTGGAATTTTACGTTCGCGATTTTGGCGCGGGCATCGCCTCCGAGCACCTGTCTCGTCTCTTCGAGCGCTTTTACCGAGTGGACAAGGCACGATCGGTCGAGTCCGGCGGGACGGGGCTGGGTCTGGCCATCGCCAAGCACATCGTGCGCGCCCACGGTGGTTCCGTCCGTGCTGAGAGCACCCTGGGGCGCGGCGCTACCTTTGTATTCACCCTCCCGCTGGCGACT
>DASYTX010000253.1:0-2412 GCA_036001865.1 Terriglobales bacterium | reverse complement strand
GTCGTCCGGCCGCGCGCCAGGCAGAGCAGCCGTTTCAACAAAGAGAACAGCAAGGTGGCGTTGACCAGATGAAGAATCAGATTTCCGATGTGATACACCTGCGGGTTCAGTCCGAAAAAATGGTAGTCCACGGCATAGCTGATCCAACCGATGGGCATATAGCGGCGGGCGTAACCCGCGTCGGTAAACATCCACTTGAGGTTCTCCCAAGTCAGTCCCTGCACATGCGGATTGTTGTAGATATTGACATCATCGTCGAAATGGACGAACTGGTGCCGGCTGACACCAAGGAAGGCAGCCAGAGTCAACGCGAGAACCAGCGCGAGTGGTGGCGCTTGCAGCCGGAGCAAAGGGCTGGCCGACCGGGTGGCATTGATCATGGCAGGAAGGAGTTTGAAGATTTCCAACCGACGGCAACAAGCAGGTTGATCTCGTCCCGGGAAGTTGCGCACGCTGGAAGCCGGATGAGCTCAGGCATGGCGAAATTGTTCCGGTTCGGCCTGGTGGGAGGCATCGTGGCCGCCTTTGACTTCGGATTCATCTGGGCTTTCTCAGGGTTCGTGCCGCGCCTGGCCGCCGTGGCGATCGCGTATCTGCTGGCGGTGGCCCTGCACTTCTGCCTCAATCGATGGTGGGTGTTTGCCGCACTCCACCGGCCGGCCGCCGCACAGTTGCCGCGGTATGCATTGACGGTGAGCCTCTGCTGGCTCAGCACCGTCACGATCACGGCGCTCGCCTTATCCACCCTCACGACCAACGTGTTTCTGGCCAAGGCCGGTTCAATCCCTCCGACCACGCTGCTCGGTTTTGTTCTCATGCGCTCCTTTGTGTTTCGGCACCCGCCGTCTTCGGGCGGAGGGTGAGGCCGATGCAGAGGTTCAACTCGACGGAGGGCACACCGAGTGGAAACCAGGCCCGGTGGATAATCTCAAAGTGACGATTCAGCTCGTCCAGAATCTCGTGCGGCTGGTTCAGGTGCTCGCGTTCGATGAACCAGGCATAGCTTTGGCCGTAACGCTTCTCGAACAGACGTTGCGCCGAAATCCTCCGCGCCAGCCCGTAGGCCAGCCCACCTTCGCACGGGATGACAACCGAGAACACACCACGCTCCGACTGGCAGAGCCGGCGCATCTCGCGCACCGCGGCCGGCAGATTCGGCAAATGCTCCAGCACATGGATCGCGAGGATACGGTCGAAGTAGCCGTCAGCGAACGGCAGTTGCGCCTGGCAGTCGCCGACACACGCCTGCACCCTTTGGAAACGCTGGCGAATCCTCATCGCCATGTTCTCACGCAGCTCGAGCGCCACGTAGTTGCATTCCTGTTCCGGCGTCAGGCGCTCGTATTCGAGATGGGTCCCAAGGCCGGCCCCGATTTCCAAGGTCCGAAGAAATCCCCTGGGCGCACGCTTCACCGGATATCGATGATTGAAATGGTCAACAAGCCCATATTGCCTCGGCAACACCTCGTGCCAATATCGCATGAAGTCGTTGCTGATCGCCGTTTGCTCCGGGGTGAGCGGCGGAACGACCTTGGGCCAGGCCTGCGACGTCATGGCATCCGGCTCCGCGTGTCCCCGGGGCCGTCCGCGCGCACCACGGACAGGTCCGGTTGGCCGCGCGGCGTCCGCTCTACCGCGGCCTCGAAACCGACTGCGCGATCGACGATGAATTTTGGCCGCCGCTTGACCTCCTCGTAAATGCGGGCCACATACGAACCCAGGATGCCGACGCTGATCAGCTGAATGCCGCCCAGCAACAACATCAGGATCACAATCGTTGGGTTGCCAAGCGGAAAGGGGAAGCCAAACACCTTCATGAGCCCATAGGCGACCCCCATCAGGAAGCTCACGCCGGCAATGGCGAAACCAGCCATCGAACTCAAGGTGAGCAGCGTGCTGGAGAAGCAAATCAGGCCATTGAAACCAATGCGCAGCGAGCCAAAGTAGCGGTTGTAGTTGCCTCGACCCGCGAAGCGCGCCTTGCGGTCGAACGGAATGCAGGTCTGACGAAATCCCACAATCGACACCAGCCCGCGCAGAAAGCCGTGGCATTCATTCAATCGGTTCACTTCGTCCACCACCCGGCGGCTCATCAGCCGAAAGTCACCGGTATTGGGGGGAATGGGCGTCTCCGCTATGCGATTGATGATGCAGTAGCCGACGGTCGAGACCAATCGCTTGAGCCAGGTCTCGCCGGCCCGGCTGCGCCGCTGGGCCATCACCACATCCCAACCCTCACGCCACCGCCCGACCATTGCCACAATCAGGTCCGGGGGATCCTGCAAATCCGCATCGATCACCACCACCGCGTCACCCCGCGCATACTCCAGCCCCCCCAGCGTGGCCATCGGCTGGCCGACTCGGCGTGAAAAGCTCAGCAATTTGATGCGCGGATCCCGACGTCGATGCTCA
>DASYTX010000252.1:0-6462 GCA_036001865.1 Terriglobales bacterium | reverse complement strand
CATACCGTGTTGCGCGGCGTCAGTCAGGACCGCCTCGATCTGCTGGGCGACGAGCACTTCCGCTACCGCCTCAAGCCGCGCCTCAAGCCGGAGGGCGTCCGCCGGCTGCGGCAGCTCGTCGAGAGCGGCGCCAATGTGGTGCTGGTGAGCCAGGGCTTGGACCACGTGATGCGTCCCCTGGCCGAGCATCTGGGCACCAAGCACCTGCTGGTGAACCGGCTGGAGTTCCGCGACGGCATTGCTACCGGGCGGCTTGAGGACCCGGTCATTCGCCCGCGCGGCCTCCTGGCGCGCTTCACTGAAGTCCGATCCGATGGCCGGATGAGCTTGGAGCAACTGTGTCGCGACCTTGGGTTCCGAGACGGTCCCGACTTACTGCTCTCGGCCATTACACCCGCCGTCAGGCGCTCACCGCCGGCAGTCCGTCCCGCCCTCTACTTTGAGCCCAGCAGAAAAGTTGAAAGGCTCTCGGTGCGATCGGCGCTGGCAGGCAAGCACGTGCTGCTGATCGGCGTCACCGGGTTCATCGGCAAGGTGTGGCTGGCGAACACCCTGATGGACCTGCCTGAGATCGGCAGGATCTACCTGCTGATCCGGCGGCAGCGCACGACCAGTGGGGTGGAGCGCTTCGGAAAGATGGTAGGAGAATCGCCCGTTTTCGAGCGGCTGCACCAGCGCTACGGCGTACACCTGCCTGACTTTCTGGCCCACCGCATCGAGGTTATCGAAGGCGACGTGAGCCAACCGGGGCTGGGCATCAGCCACGAGGACCGCGCCCGGCTCCTACGCAGCCTGGATCTGATCATCAATAGCTCCGGCCTTACTGACTTCAACCCTGACCTGCGCGATGCCCTGGCGGTCAACGTTGACTCGGCGATGCACCTGCTGGACTTCGTCCGCCAGTCCGACCACGCCGCTCTGCTGCACCTCTCGACCTGCTACGTTGCCGGCTCACGCGATGGGCGCGTCCCCGAGGTCATCCCGGACAATTACACTCCCGCGCATGTGCCCGGCTTCGACGCTGAGCAGGAGCGGCGGTCATTGCACGACTTGGTCCGCGAAACCGAAGCCCGCGCCGAGAGCCCGGAGGTCACCGAGGAATTACGCCGCCAGGCCCTGGAGAAGAGCACCGCCGCCAAGGACCTGCACGGCACCGCGCTGGAGAATCAGGTCCGCAAGAACCGTATTCGCTGGCTGCGCACCCAGCTCACCGAGGCCGGGGTGCGTCGCGCCAAAGAACTGGGCTGGCCGAACACCTATACGTTCACCAAGAGCCTCGCGGAGTCGCTCATCAAAAAGCACGCCCGCGGACTGCCGGTAGCCGTTGTGCGGCCGTCCATCGTTGAGACTTCGGTCGCAAAGCCGTTTCGGGGATGGAACGAGGGCATCAACACTTCGGCGGCGCTTTCTTACCTGTTAGGCACATATTTCCGCCAACTGCCTACCAACGAGCACAAGTGCCTGGACATCATCCCCGTGGACCTGGTCACTCGCGGCATGACGCTGATTGCCGCTGCGCTCATCCAGCGCTGCCACCAGCCGCTGTACCAGTTGGCCACATCGGTGTCGAACCCGTGCAACATGCGCCGCTCCATCGAACTTACCGGCCTGGCGCACCGCAAGTATTACCGCGCGCAGGAAGGCATGGAATACTGGCTGCGCCTGCGCTTTGACACCATTCCGGTGAGCAAAGAACGCTACCAGCGCTTCTCCGCGCCCGGGCAGCGGGCCATGATCAAGGCCATCCAGCGGTTGACCGCGCCAGTGCCTGTGCTGGCCAAGGCGGAGCGCAGCCTGGAGCGGGTGGAAAAGCTCATCGAGCTGTTCGAGCCCTTCATCCTGCACAACGATCACGTATTCGAGGCTGAGAACGTTGAGCTGCTCTCGGCAGCGCTGCCGCCGGACGAGCGCACAGACTTTGGTTTCGACGCGCGCGCCATCGACTGGTGGGTGTACTGGATTGACGTGCACATCCCCGCCCTGCGTAAGTGGACTTACCCGCTGATCGAAGGCAGACCGGTGGAATACGAAACGCGGCGGCGGTTCCAGTTCGTCCCGTCCGAAGGCGCCCCCGTTGGGGTACAGATCGCCCAGGAGAGCAGCTCGGCGCTCAACACTGGAGCAACGTGGCCATCTTCCTGACCGGTGCCACCGGATACATCGGCGCACATGTGGCCGCGGGCCTATTACGTCGTCATCGCGACCCGCTGAACCTGTTGGTCCGCGCCCGCGACGCACACGAGGCGGAGGTGCGCCTGTGGCGTGCGTTGCAGTTGCACATGGAGTTCACTGAGTTTCAGGAGCACCTCCGCTCGCGCATTACCCTCTTCCGCGGCGATTTGACTGAGAAGCAATTCGGGTTGTCGCAAGAGGAATACGTTCGCCTGGCACAGACGACGGATTCTGTGATTCACGTCGCGGCTTCCCTCAACCGAAAATCGGAGAAGGCGTGTCTCAATGTCAACCTGCGCGGTACCCTCGAGGTCATCAAGCTGGCGCTGGCGGCACGCGACCATCATGGCCTACGGCGGTTCAGCCATGTGAGCACAGTGGCCGTCGCTGGGCAGCGCGAGAACGAGGTGGTGCGCGAAGACGAAGCCATCCAGTGGGACCGTTCTGACTACGATCCCTACGCCCGCACCAAGAAGTTCTCCGAGCACATGCTGCGCGAGTTGCTGCCGGATGTGCCGCGCACCATCTTCCGCCCCAGCATCGTGCTGGGCGACAGCCGACAGGCTGCCACCACCCAATTCGACATGGTGCGTGCCTTCGTCTTCCTTGCCGGGCTGCCGGTGCTGCCCTTCCGCCCGACTGACAGAATCGACATCGTTCCGGTGAATTACGTCGCCGACGCCATTGTCACGCTGCACCAGAAGGCGAAGCCCGATCATGACGTCTACCACTTGTCGTCAGGCACGGAGTCGCAGACGTTCCGCGAAATCACCCATGCGCTAGCCGCGGCGCAGCGCCGCCCGCGTCCTATCTACATGCCCACGCTGCAGCGGCCGTTTGCCTGGGCGGTGAATAAGCTGTCGGACGGCAGAGGTGTCCTCGGCCACGGCGCTTCGCTGTTGAAGGTCTTCTGGCCTTACCTGGTGTGGAACACAGTATTCGACAACACGCGCATCGTATCTGAGCTCGGCCAGCGCCCCGCGCCGTTTACACAGTATTGCTATCCGCTGCTCAAGTTCAGTACCGAGAACCGGTTCACCTATCACTACCGCGAATGGCCGAGCGCGGCGGGAGGGTCGGCGGCATGATGGACCTGGCGCTGGAAGCCTGGGTCAGCGGCTCCATCGAACTCGCCAAGCTCAAGTGGATGCTCGGTGCCGGCCAGCCTTGGCGGCCCGGACAGAAGCTCAAGCTGCTGTTTGCTGGCTACAACGGCACGCGCAACACCGGCTCCGACGTGCGTGTGGATGAAATGCTGCGCCAAGTGCGCCGGGTGCTGGACGAACAGAACATCGAGCTCAGCGTGATGACCCAGAACTTCGAGCGCAGCTGTGGCTACTTCGGCGACGCTCGCCAGGTGCGCCTGCCAGACATCTTCCCGCCCTTTCTTTATGACGAAGTCCCCAAACACCATGGCGTGGTGGCATGCGAGGGCTCGATGTTCAAGAGCAAGTTCGCCAACGCGCTGACCACCATGATGATCGGCTCCCTCGGGATCGCCGCCGCGCAGAACAAGCTTTCGGTCGGCTATGGCGCCGAGGCCGGCGAAATGGACCCCTTGCTGAAGCGCATGTTGCGGCGCTACTGCGCGCACTCGCTCATCATCACGCGTAATGAGGAGTCGCGCGCTCTGCTAAGCGATCTTGGCATTTCAACCGAACTCGGCACCGATACTGCCTGGACCTTCGAGCCGCACGGCCCGGAATACGCCCAGCAGGTCCTCGGCACACTCGGCTGGGACGGCAGGCCCGTGCTGGCGGTGTGTCCCATCAATCCCTTCTGGTGGCCGGTCAAGGCATCGGTGGGGAAGTTCGTGGCGCGCAGTGTGACAGGAGCCTACAAATCCAGCCACTACCGGTCTGTTTATTTTCACAATGCGGGACCGGAGGTGACCGTCGCCTACGAGCGCTACCTGACCGCGATCGCCAATGCGGTGCGCGCCTTTCGCCAAAAGCACAATGCGCTGGTTATCCTGGTCGCCACCGAGCGCCTCGACCGCGATGCCTGCCAGCGCATCGCCACGGTACTGGGTGGGGCGCCGGTGATCACGTCCGATGAGTACGACATGTATCAGCTCGTCAGCATCCTGCGCGCGTCGCACATCCTGGTCTCGTCGCGCTATCACGGTATTGTCACCTCGATGCCCGCGCTGGTGCCCTCGGCCGGCATCACTATGGACGAGCGCATCCGCAACCTGATGCATGAGCGCGGACACCAGCATCTACTACTCACCGTGGATGACCCCGACCTTGAGACCAGGCTGCTCGAGATTATGGACAAGCTGTGCAGGGAGCGCGAGTCCATCCAGCATGCCATTGGCTGCACCGTCGTCAAGAATCTGAAAACTATGGCGCGCATGGGCGTTTACTTTGAGGACGAGGTGCAGCGCCGCTATCCTGACTTCCCCGTGCGCAATGGCGATCTGAGCTGGGAGGACTACCTGCCGCCGCTCAGTCCCACGCTGCACAGCCTGGTGGAGACCTACGGCGGATGAATTTCCTCGAAAACATCTTCGAGTCCCTGCGCCGTCGGTCGAACCAGCCCGTGCTGGCGCAGCTTCGTGACGGCAAAGTCCATTCCCTTAACGGCCGCGAGCTGCTTGGCCTGGCTCACGCTGCGCGCAGCTTTCTCGCCCACGCCGGGCTGAAGAAGGGCGACCGTTGCGTCCTGCTGGCCAACAATGAAGTCCGTTGGGTTGGTATGGATCTGGGCGCCATGGCTGAGGGCATCATCACCGTGCCGCTGTATGCGCGCCAGGCGCCGCGCGAGCTTGTGGCGATGATGAAGGACTGCGCGCCTTCGCTCGTTGTCTGCGGCAACTCTGAGCTGCGCGACGGTGTGGCCAAGCTCTGGCCGGACGCGCCGCCCCTGGTCTTATTCGAAGATGTCTTTACCCGCGGCTCGGGTGTCACAGATGAAGTCAGCCCGCCGGTTGCGTTCAGCGATGCCGATTCGGTCACCATCATCTACACCTCTGGAACTTCGGGTGAGCCCAAAGGTGTGGTGTTGAATGTCGGCAACCTGAATCACATGTTGGGCTGCACCAATGCCCGGCTTGACCTGCTGATGGGTCCAAAGCGCGAGCCTGAGCGCGCCTTTCACTATCTGCCGTTCTGCTTCGCGGGATCGTGGATCCTGCTGCTGACCTGTCTTTCCCGCAACACGGCGCTGACCATGGGGCTCGATCTCACCAGGATCGTGGACGACCTGCAAGTCGCGGCGCCCAACTACTTCCTCAACGTGCCCACTCTGCTCGAGCGCATGCGCGCAGGTATCACGGAGCAGATTGAGAGGCGTGGCGGCCTCGCGCTCAAGTTGTTCAGCAATGCCAATGCCGCCTGGCAACGACGATACGCCGGGCGCGCAGGCGCACTCGATTTCCTGTGGCTCGGACTGGCGGACGCATTGGTGTTTCCGAAAATCCGTCAGAAGATCGGCCCCAACTTGCGCGCGCTCATCTGTGGCTCTGCACCGCTGGCGGTCGAGACGCAGCTCTTTTTCATGATGCTCGGCTTGCCGGTGCTGCAGGTGTACGGGCTGACGGAAACCACCGCCATCTGCACCATGGACGATCCCCGGCACGTTGTACCCGGCAGAGCAGGCCCGGCGATCCGCGGCACCGAGATGAAGCTAGGCCACGACAATGAAATCCTGGTGCGCGGGCCCAACATCTTCCCCGGCTACTGGAACCGTCCGGAGGCGACCGCTAAAGCCATGCGCGACGGCTGGCTGCGCACCGGCGATCAGGGCGAGGTGGATGAAAGCGGCAACTGGCGCATCATCGGTCGGCTGAAGAATCTGATCATCCTCAACTCCGGACACAACATCGCACCCGAGCCGATTGAGGAAATGCTGTTGCGCCGTATCCCCGGCGCGCAGCACGTGATGTTGGTCGGCAACGGCCGCAGCTTTCTGGGCGCCATTGTTGCCGGGAGCGTGACTAACGAGCAGGTTGCGGCGGCGCTCGAATCGGTCAATGCCCAGATGCCGCATTACCGGAAGATCCGCGCGTTCGTCATCAGCCAGGAGCCGTTCAGCCCAGACAACGGCCTGCTGACCGCCAACGGCAAGTTGCGTCGCGATGCCATTGCCGCGCACTTCCAGGCGCAGATTGACGATGTCTATCGCACAGGCAGCGCCGCCACGGCGCCAGCGGCCGAACTCGCTGCCTCGCGCGACAAGTTATGAAGTCGTTCCAGGGCAAAGCCGTTTCCTGGGAGCTGGTCGAGGGCGTCCTCGAACTCTCGCTGCATCGCGAGCCTCTCAACGAAATTGGCTCGGAGACCCTGC
>DASYTX010000251.1:0-10841 GCA_036001865.1 Terriglobales bacterium | reverse complement strand
CGCTGTTGATACTGGTTTGGACTATGTTCCGAAGATTGGGCACGGCTCGAGTAAGCGCCTCACGCAGGGTGACGGTTGATCTCAGAAGGTGGGCGCCGCACCGCAGGCGCAATGACGCGGCGACGGCAATATGGTGCGCCGCGTGCCCAAACCCGAATCTACGTCCGCAACGGGTAGCAGATACAATCCTCGCCCAGAGGAGGAACACGTATGCCTAGATACGATTTCGGGGAGGGACGGGTGATCGATGTCGGCGGCAAGCCGGTGCTGCGGCTGCTCGCAATCGGTTTCGGAATATTTCTGGTAGTGGTGCTGCTCTTTGCGTCCATTGCCAAGGTGCCGGCGGGACACGTGGGGGTGCTCACGCTCTTCGGCCGGGTGACCGGGCAAGTGCTGGGCGAGGGCATTCATCTGGTCAATCCGTTCAAGGAGAACAACGTGTTGAGCGTGCGCTCGCAGGAGATCAAGGAGTCGGCGTCGGTGCCGTCCAGCGAGGGCCTGGTGGTGGCCCTGGACACCTCGCTGATCTTTCGTCTCCAGGCGGACCGGGCTGCCGAGGTCTTCCAGCGCATCGGCCCGAAATACGTGGGCATCATCGTAGAGCCCACGCTGCGTTCCACCATCCGTTCGGTGACGTCGTCGCATACCGCCAACGCCCTCTACAGCAGCGAACGTGACAGGGTTGCACAGCAGATGATCACGGAGATGCGTAGGGAGTTGGAAAAACGGGGGATTGAAGCCGAGAGCGTGCTACTGCGCGACATCCAGCTTCCCCAAACTCTGAAAGCCGCCATTGAAACCAAACAGCAGGCCGAGCAAGAGTCCCTGGCCATGTCCTTCCGCCTGCAGCGGGAAAGGCAGGAAGCCGACCGCAAGCGCATTGAGGCGGAGGGCATTCGCGACTTCCAGCGCACCGTGCAGCAGGGCATCAGCGAGCAGTTGCTTGTTTGGAAAGGCATCGAGGCCACTGAGACCCTGGCGCGCAGTCCCAACACCAAGGTCGTGGTGATCGGGAGTCCGAAGACGGGGTTGCCGCTGATCCTGGGACAGTAGCGAATGCAGGCGATGAAATTGTAGTGTCGCCGTCCCGGCGGCTGTGGCGTGGGCGTCCCGCCCGCGCGCGAGGGCAAGATGCCCTCGCAACGGCCGGCTGGAAGCCGGCGCTACACTCCCGGTCGTTTACCATTGAGCGTGTGAGCGTTCCACTGCTCGAGATTCGCAACCTGAACATCGACTTCGCGACTGCCGACGGCTTTGTGCCGGCCGTGCGCGGCCTGGATCTGAGCATCGCCTCCGGCGAGGTGTTGGGACTAGTGGGCGAGTCGGGGTCAGGCAAATCGGTGACCGCGTTGGCCATCCTTCGCCTGCTGGTGCCGCAGGCGAGAGTAGCCGGCGAGATCTTCTTTGAAGGCCGCGACCTGCTGCGGCTGCGTGAAGAGGCCATGCCGGCGGTGCGCGGCGCGGGAATCAGCATGATTTTCCAGGAACCCATGACTGCGCTCAACCCTGTCATGCGCGTGGGCGATCAGGTGGCGGAGGCGGTGCTGGCGCATCCAGTCGTCGGTCGCCAGTCTTCAGTCGCCAGCAAGGGTGACGCCTGGCGGCGGGCAGTCGAGGCTTTGCGCGACGTGCAGATCCCTGATGTGGAGCGGCGTGCGCGCGATTATCCCCACCAGCTTTCCGGGGGCATGCGCCAGCGGGTAATGATTGCCATGGCCATGGTAAACCGGCCGCAACTGCTGATCGCCGACGAGCCGACTACAGCGCTCGACGTCACCATCCAGGCGCAGATCCTCGATTTGCTGCGCGAACTACAGCAGAAATTCGGGCTGGCCATGCTGCTGATCTCGCATGATCTCGGAGTGGTGTCGCAGGTGGCGCAGCGAGTGGCAGTGATGTATGCCGGTAGCCTGGTGGAACTGGGGCCAGCGAAGCAGGTGTTCGCCTCGCCCATGCATCCGTACACGCGCGGGCTGCTCGAGGCTGTGCCGACGCTGCGCACAGACCGGTCCCGCCCGCTGAAAACGATAGAGGGGACGGTGCCGGCGATGGCCTGGTTGCCGCCGGGCTGCCCCTTTGAGCCGCGCTGCAGCTACCGCATCGACGAGTGCACACGCGCTCTGCCGCCGCTGGTTGAAGTCGAGCCGGGACATCTCGCAAGGTGCCCTGTGGTGAACGCTTCATTGTCGTGAAGCGAGAAGCCGATGCGCATCCTCCTCCTTAGCGACATCCACGCCAACCTAGAAGCGCTGGAGACATGCCTGGCGGCGGCACCCTCGTACGACAAGGTTGTCAACCTGGGCGATGTAGTGGGTTACGGCGGCAGTCCCAACGAGGTCACCGACCGTGCCCGCAAGCTGGGTGGCGTCGTTGTTCGCGGCAATCACGACCGCGCATGCACCGGCCAAGTGGACTTGCAGAGTTTCAATCCCGTCGCCGGCATGGCTGCGCTTTGGACCATGCGCACGTTGACCGCGGCAAATCTTGCCTGGCTGAAGTCGTTGCCCCAGGGGCCGCTCACCCTGCTCACAGATGATGTGACGCACGCAGCCTCCAGTGACTTCGGAGCAGTGCAGGTTGTCCACGGCTCGCCGCTCGATGAGGACGATTACATCATCGTCCTGCGCGATGCGCAGGAACCGCTCGAGCGCACGCCCGCGCGCCTGACTTTCTTCGGGCACACCCACCTACAGGGCGGATTTGCGCAAAAGGGGGAGCGCTGGGAAGCGTTGCGCCCCGCCTATCGGTCTGCCAGCAAGGCCGATACCTTCGAGCTGGCGCTCAGCCGCGATGCCAAGTATCTAATCAACCCAGGTTCTGTTGGTCAGCCGCGGGACAGCGATAGCCGCGCTGCCTTCGCCGTCTTTGAACCTGACAAGTACGCTGTCACTTTCCATCGTGTGCCGTACGATATCCGGAAAGCCCAGGAACACATCTTTGCCGCCAAGCTGCCGGAGCGGCTGGCCACGCGGCTGGCGGAGGGAAGGTAACTGGATTGCCGGATTGTCAGATTGTGGAATTGTCGAATTGAAAATGGCGGACCCTCATTGCGGCGCAAGGACCCTAGCGATAAGTCACAGCTAACCTTAACTGCTCCAACGCAGGCCACGCGTGCGCACTTGGTTGCACACGTGGATGGCGGCGCGCGCGGCAATCCCGGGCCGGCTGGCTATGGAGTCGTGATCAAGGACGCGAGCGGCCGCAAGCTCGCCGAGCTTAGCGAGTACCTGGGCATTCAAACCAACAACTATGCGGAATACTGCGGCCTTATCGCAGCGCTCGAGTATGCACTGAAGCACAACTACGATGCGCTGCGCGTGCTGGCTGATTCTGAACTGATCGTGCGGCAGATCAAGGGCGTGTACAAGGTCCGCAATCCCGGCCTTCGCCCGTTGTTCGAGCGCGCTCAGGAGCTCATTCGCCGGCTGCGGTGGTTCGAGATCGAGCACATTCGCCGCGAACTCAACCGCGCCGCCGACCGCTTGGCGAACCAGGCGATGGACCAGGGCAAGTCTTAGAGATAGCGCAGACCTTCAAGCCTGCAGCCAGCAGGCAGCTTACTTGCTTCTTGACAACCGAGGGAGGCGGCGGGAGCATGCTGCTATCCCTCCACATCATCTCCAGCACAGCGGTCTATCGTTCACCTCTTCAGGAGGAAAATTGTGATTGCACGCCGTTTGGCTGCCGGCTTCCTTTGCTTCGCACTTTCTCCCTTGCCGGCGTTGTGTTCCCCTCCACCGGCTGAGCAGAATGCCGGCGAGATCAGCGCATTGATGCCGGCAGCAACCCGCAATGCGAAACTTGCGAAACTCAAAGAGGAGCTACTTTGGAAGGATCTACTGAAGACGGAGCAGTCCGGGCGCCTGCGCGCCAGATTACTGGACGGCTCGATCTTGAGCATGGGTTCCAACAGCGAAATGCGGGTGCTGCAGCATCAGGCCCAGTCGCAGCAGACGTCGCTGGAGATGGGTGCGGGCCGGCTGCGCAGCCGGGTAATAAAGCTGACCCAGCCGGGCAGCAAGTTCGAGCTTAAGACACCGCACGCTGTCATCGGCGTTATCGGGACGGACTTCTACACCCAGGTGACGGCGGACCGCACCCTTGTGATCTGCTACGCGGGAACGGTCCTGGTGACGCCCATCGGCGCAGTTGTGGCCGCACAGCCGGACTCCTCCACCGCGCAGCCCCAGCCCCCTACCGCCGGTTTGACCTTGCTCACCGGGCAGATGGTTGATGTCGGTCCCGGTGGCTCTGGGGTTGTGCAGGCCACGCCCGCCGCTCTGCAGCAGGCAAGCATTCAGGACACGGAGGTCCCGGACGCTCCAGTTGCCAAAGCCGGTTCGCACCAGTTGCGCAATTTCCTGATTGGAGTGGCGGTAACGGGGGCGGCAATCGCCGCCCTGGCAGCTACACAAGGGAACGGCACTCGCGCGGGCAAGCCTCCCGGCACTTAACCTGAGCACCCGCCGGCGCTGGCAACGCAGGCGGCGGTAATTGCTCGGCGGGGTCAAAGCTGGTCACTTGGTGGTGGCGACGTAGACGCCGTCCCAGTCCGCAGACGGTGCGGCCCGGAGAAACTCCTGCGAGCGTCGCAGCAGGACCTGCGATGGACCATCATCAGGATAGCGGGCCAGCAGGTCTTCAAATCCCCGAATGGCCCGCTCCCAGTTCTGCCGGCGGTATTCGCTGAGGGCGGCGTGAGAGCACGCCAGCAGATCTTCGAATTTCGCCGCGTCCTGCGCGAAGGCCAGCAGTTCGTAGATGCCGACGGGCTGTAGCTTGCCTTTGACTCGGATCTGATCCAGCTCGCGGCACACGAACTGGTCGCTGATCTGCCGATAGGTGTTCTCGCCGATGATGATCCTGGTGCGGTACTCCTTGTTGAGGCCCTCCAGGCGCGAGGCCAGGTTGACCTCATCTCCCATGACCGTCCAAGAGAGACGGCGCGCGGAGCCCATATTGCCTACGTTGACCACGCCAGTGCTGATTCCGACACCCACGGACAGCCGCTGGCGGCCTTCCGCTGTCCACTTCGCGTTGAGTCCTTCCAAACGCGCTTGCATCTCCACCGCGCAGGCACACGCGCGGAGGGCGTGGTCCTCCTGCGGATACGGCGAGCCCCAGAACGCCATTATGGCGTCACCGATGTACTTGTCCAGCGTGCCCCAGCGGTTGAAGACGATATCGGTCATCTCGCTGAGGTATTCGTTAAGAAAAAACACCAGCTCATCCGGCCCCATCCGCTCCGCGATGGAGGTAAACGACCGGATATCGCTGAACATGATGGTCAGCTCTTTCAGTTCGCCTCCGGGCCGAAAATATTTGGCCGGATTCTCCTCGATCAAGCGGATCACGCCCGGCGAGACGTACTGCGAGAACGTCTTGCGGATTTTGCGCTTCTCTCGTTCCTCGAAGATCATGCGGTAGGTGGTCACGCCGGCGTAGTTGGCGAGCAACACTCCGGCAGGGAACACGAAAGAAAGCCACCATCCCAGGCGCGCAAACGTGAGGTACACGACCACAGCCAGCACGGCCAGCGCCGCCAGCACCGCCAACGTTGAATAGAACGGCTTGCTGTGGGTGAACACGAGGCCCAGCCCTAACCCGAAGATCAGGAGGAAGGCAACGTCGAGCATCTCCTGATGAAAACCGCGCAGCAAAAAGCTCCGCCCGCGTTCTCCGGTGTGCAGCAGGTTATCGATGATATTGGCGTGGACCTCAACTCCCATGTAAGCAGCCTGGTCGCTGGGGAAAGGAGTGCTGCGGATGTCGCCGATGCCCAGGGCGGTGCCGCCCACCAGCACGATCTTGTCGCGAAAAGCTTCCGCCGGCACGGCGCCATCGAGCACGTCCACCATGGAGTAGTGCGGGTAGGTGCGGTATGGACCAGTGAAGTTGATGGGGACGGTAGCGTCGCTGTTGGTCCTGAGCTGGTGCGGACCGAAGACGATCCCTTCCAGGCCGTTCTCGGACAGGAAGCCGGCGACTTCCTGGTCGGGGATCTCCTCGTATAACCTGACCACCTGGAAGTCCAGCGAGGGAAAGTAGTCCTGGTCCTGGTAGCGGATGATCAGGTTGGCGCGGCGCAGGGTGCCGTCGGAATCGGGCGTGGTATTGAAAAAGCCGTAGGAGCGGGCGGCCTCGGCGAGCAGGGGGATGTTAGGTTCGACGCCTACGGCAACCTGGCCGTGGCGCGCCCACGCCTCGTCCATGTTGAAGTCGCGCCCCTCCACCGTGACCTTGCGCACCTGGGGAAAGGGCTGCCCCCACAGGATGTTGAAGTAAGCTTCCGCCACCTTGGGATCAGTCCCCTTGGTGCGCTCCTCGTCGAGAAAAATGTGTCCCAGGATGACGGTGCCGGCCCGCTTCAGGGAAGCCGCGAAGATGGCATCGTTGTCGCTGGAGCGCTCCAGGGCGCGGATCTTCTGCAAGACGCTGGCCGGCGCCTGCCCACGGACTTCCCCACCCAGCCTTTGTAGAGCTTCAACCGCGGAGTTCTTCTCAGGCGTGGGAAAGGTGATGTCAAAGGCGACGACCCTGGCGCCACCGGCGCTGAGCCGGTCGATCAGGCGGGCGTAGGCGTCTCGCGGGATGGGGAACGCGCCCACATTGCGCAGCGTCTTTTCGTCGATACCCACGATCACCACACGCTCGTCGGGCGGCCGCGTGCCCCGCAGCACGAAGCGGGCGTCGAGGGAACGCAGCTCGATGTTGTGCAGGAAGGAGAACACGGCAAGGTTGGTGAATCCCCGGCTGGAAAGCGCAAACAGAACCAGGCCGGCCAGCGTGACTAGGACGGAGATAAGGATGTCCGTACGCTTCAGCCGGTTAAGCACCGCTATCGGACGCATCAAGTCTGGCTCTGCAAGAGAGGAAGCAAGCCAATTATGACCCCACATGAGAAACGGTCAATTGTTTTTGTGCAGGTCCCGTGAGACACGCACCCGGATTCACACGATTACATTTCCGCGGAGCCGGTGTATGATTCGGCCACTCGGGAAAGCCACGTGATCCGCGCGTAATCAGGGTCGAAGCTTCATGACCGCCAAGCAGGTGGGGTAATGGGATTTCTGCGCAGCGGAAAATTCCGCCGACTTGCGCACTTTCTCTTTCTTGCCGTTTCGCTGCTGACCAGCAACATCCTTTCCGTCACCCTGGCCGAAACCCTCTTCCTGTCCAACGCCGGCTCGGAACGAATGCCCATGTATTACGTTCTGCTGGCGCTGATTTCCATGCCGGTGGCCGCCGGGATCGCTTCCCTGGTTGACCGGTATTCGCGCCCGCAATTGTTGCGCGCCCTCCTGCTAATCTCCGCCACCCTCGCCATCGCCCTGCGTCTGCTGCTTCCTACGGGCGCGATGTCGGTTTACTACGCGGTCTATATCTGCTTCAGCCTCTTCGAGCTGCTGGTCGACATTGTCTTCTGGGTGCTGATTTCCGATTACTTCACCTCGCTCGACCTCAAGCGCTACGCCACCTACTTGATCATGGCCATGTCGGCCGGCGGGCTGTTGGGCGGCGGCCTGGCCAGCCTGCTAACCGGGTTCATGGCAGTGCAGAACATCTTGCTTGTCCTGCCTGCGCTGTGCGCGCTTGCCGTAGTCCAGTTGTTCCTGCTCGAGCGCGACCAGAAGGAACTCGGCGAAAGTGATCCGGACGAGGAAGAAGGGCTCATCCAGAGCATTAAGAGCTTTCCTCAGTTGGTGCGCCAGTATCCGACGGCCATCTTTCTGGCGGGAGGAACGGCGGTCGCAGTGTTGCTTCGCTGTTTAGGCGAGTTCCAGGCGTTCACCGTCTACTCGGCGAGGTTTCCCGACGAACAGCAGCTTGCCTCCTTCCTGGGAAAGTTGGGTGCGGGATTCAGCGGCTTGGAATTCCTGGTGACTTACTTCCTGAGCCGGCCGCTGATCCAGTGGCTGGGGGTGGGCCGCATGAACGTGGTGTACCCCGCGACCACCCTGACCTGCTTCACCGGACTCGCGTTCAGTTTCAGCCTGCCCATGGCCGTGGCCGTAAATCTCAACTACGAGACCCTGCAGAACGGCCTTGCCCAGCCCGTGGAGACGCTCAACTACAACGCCATCCCCCACCGCTTCGTGGGACGGGTGCGGGTGATCGCCGAGGGGCTGCTCTATCCCGCGGGCATGGCGTTATGCGGCCTGATGTTGATGGCGCTGGAAGGCGTTCTGAGCCCCGTGTTCGTGACCGGAATCGGCATCGGCGTCTCGGTGTTGTACTTGGTGGTAGGCCATTTCCTTGGGCGAAGCTACCTGCGGTCGCTGGTAGCGATGCTACGGTCGCGGTCCGTCAACCTCGACGAGGTGCCGGAAGGCCTGGGGCAACTTCGCGGAGCGCACGAGGATGAAATCCGGCAACTGCTCACCAGCGACGACTACGACGCTCAATTGCTGGGCGTGGAACTGGCTGCGCGGATCAACCCTACGCATTTCTTAGGAGAGGCCCAGGCGCTGGTACCCAGAGCGGATTTCATCATGCGCCGCTCGTTGGTGCGGCTGTTTGGCGCGTTCCGTCAGAAGGACGTGACCCAACACGTCCGCGACCTGCTGCATTCTGAAAGTGGCCCGGTGCGCGCCACCGCTCTGGAAGCGCTGATTACCGCGCGCGCGCCTGTTAGCGATTCCGAACTTAGGCAATTGCTCGAGGACCCGCAGCCTGAGGTGCGGGTGCTAGCCTGTGTAGCTGCGGAGCAGGAGCAGCGATCCGATCCCGAACTTAAAGTCCGTGTTGACAACCTGCTGCAGTCAAGGCTGGATTCCGATAGCCGTCACACCATCATCGTGGCCTGTCGCGGCACTGGCGACCGCCGCTTCACGGCAATGCTGAAGGCATTGATGGAAGGTGCCGAGCCGAAGATCCGGTGTGAAGCGCTGGAGGCGATTGGTGACCTGGCGGACCCGCGGGATGAGGATATGCTCGAACTGGCGGTCGCGGAACTCCGCAACCCGGAACCGCAGGTGCGTGCTGCAGCCTGTCGCATGCTGAACCGCATCGAGCACGCGACCGCGATTCTGCACCTGGCTCCCGCGCTCGAGGACGAGCACCAGAGCGTGCGGGAAGTTGCGGCCGCCGCTTTGGCATTTTTTGGCGAGCTCAGCCTTGACCTTGCCTGTGAGCGGCTGGCATCGCCGCGATCGGAAGTTGTGGAAGCGGCCATCAGCACCATCGGCCAGATCACATCCCGCAACTCGGAGCGGGTCCTGTACGAGCACCTGCAAAATGATTATCAGCAATCGGCCAAGAATCTCCTATGGATACGCCAGTTGCCCCGAGCGCGTGGCGATTGGGAGTCGGCGCTGGTCGCGCTGGAAGACAGCAACCAACGCATCATCCGCAAAGTGCTGCACGTACTGTCGTCGCTGGGACATGCGCGCACCCTCAACTGCGTCCGCCAGATCCTCTACAGTCCCGACGAGCGTATGCGCGCCAATGCCATCGAAACACTCGCCTCACTCAAGCACCGGCGATTTGTCGAGCCTATCCTGCCGCTGCTGGAACGCGAAGCCGGCGAACGCGACGGCCATCTCATGTCCGTCGCCGACAACGGCAACGCGCGGCAGTTGTTGCAGGAAATGTTCGCGGCTTCCGACCGCTGGGTGCGCATCGGGGCTTTGTTCGTCGCCAGCCCCAATGGTGGAGCGCCGCCAGAAATGCAGAGCGACCCCGACCCGCTTGTGCGTGCGGCCCTCGAAGACTTGCGGAATCCGCAACCGAACCAGGAGCCCTTTATGAAGCGACTTGTGTTCCTCAAGAAAGTGCCCATCCTACAGTACCTCTCGCTCGACGACCTGATGGTCCTGAACGGTTTGCTGGAACAAGAGGACTACCTCGAGGGCGAGGTGATCTTCACCGAGGGGGCGCTGGGCCACGACCTCTACATTGTGGTCGGCGGCCAAGTCAGCATTCGCAAGAAGGTGGGCTCCGGGGAACGTGAGCTGGCGCGCATGGGAGCGGGCGAGTGCTTCGGCGAGATGGCTCTGTTCGACGATGCGCCACGCTCGGCTACGGCGGTGGCCACGTCGGCGTGCACCTTGCTGACCCTGGAGAGGGACCGGTTCATGTCGCTGGTTGGTCAGCGGCCTTCGATCGCGCTGCAGGTATGCAAGGTGCTCAGCCAGCGGCTTCGCAGCGCCGGCCAGGAACTGGCCATGACCGCCACCACGGGATAAGCGCAGCCGGATTGGCAATTTACAGCCGAATTTTTTGACAGTAGAGTAGCTGCAATTCCAGCTAATCTCCTGTCAGGTTCTTCTTTGAGGTGGAGGAGTGCGCAGGACTGTCGCTTGGGTTAGGTCTTTGCAGCTTCTCGTGCTGCTTGCCTGCCTCGGAAGCATTGCCAGCAGCGACGCCCGGTGTCTGACGCAGGCCGCAACCGCCAGTGAAGGTGCCGAGGCCGGACCCGCGGGCGAGGGCCAGTCCGCCGCGGGCACTGCTCCAGAAATCGTTCCTGCGGAGGGCGCGCCAGGCGAGAAGGAACTCAAGCCCGTGCGCAACCGCTGGCGCACCTTCGATCTCCAGGGCCATCCGGAATATACCTTCAAGATCCACGACCCTTACAACCAGTCGGTGCTTAAAGGCGACTTCCCTGTCCGCGGCAACTGGTTTCTGGAGGTCAACGCGCTGAACACCGTGGTGTACAAATCGCGCCGCAACCTGGACTTCCGCGCAAAATTCCCCGAGTTGGCGGCGCAGTACAACGACTATAACAACGCTTTCAACGAAAACATCATTTTCGGTTTTGAGCTGCGCCACTTCGACGACAACTTCGTTCCTTCCGACTTCCGCTTCCGCATCAATGGCGCGGGCGACGTTAAGCACGACCC
>DASYTX010000250.1:0-1921 GCA_036001865.1 Terriglobales bacterium | reverse complement strand
CTGCCGCCGATGCGCAACCGGCGCGAGGACATCCCCCCGCTGGTGGAGCACTTCCTGAAGAAATTCTGCGCGGAGAATGGCAAGCCGCCACGCCACTTCTCTCCGGAGGCGTTGCGTCCACTGATGGACTATAGCTGGCCGGGCAACGTGCGCGAGCTGGAGAACGTGGTGGAGCGCGCCGTGGTGCTCTCGGCTTCGTCCAACATTGGGCCGGAGCTGCTGCCGGGACATCTTACCGGGCGCGAGTCGACTAGCCGCTACCTGGAAAGCAATCCCGATGCTTCGCTGTTTGACATTGTCGAGGACAACGAGCGCCGCGTGATCGTTGACATGCTGGAGCGCTGCCACTGGAACCAGACCGAAGCCGCCGAGCGCTTCCGCATCCCGCTCTCCACCCTGAACCAGAAGATCAAGCGGCTGAACATCGAGATCAAGCGCCGTACGCGGGAAGCAAGTTGAGGGAAGCACATGTCGAAGACATTCACAGCTTACGTCGAATACGATCCTGAAACGAAGCTCTACGTGGGCGTCGTGCCGGGACTGCCGGGTGCCCATACCCAAGGCGCTACGCTAGACGAGCTGCGGGCAAATCTAAAAGAAGTCCTTGAGCTTTGCCTGGAAGAATACAAGGGGTCTCTTGATGACATTCCGCAGTTTGTCGGCCTGCAGCAGATCGAGGTAAGCATTTGAAGTAGGTAGTATGCTCCGTGATTCTCGGAGTAAAGAAATCCTTTGGTATGGGCGTTGCCGATTCTAGTACAACGTCCACGATGCTTCCCGTAATCGAGTTCAGGCGACTCAATAAGATCCTAACCAAACTGGGTTTCAAAGCAGTTCGCCAGAAGGGCAGCCATGTCTTCTAGCGCCACCCCGACGGGCGAACCACAACTGTGCCAAACCATCCCGGGAGGGATATCAGCCGTAGGCTGCTGCGAGCCATTCTGCGCGATATCAATCTTTCACCAGAGGAGTTCGAGAGGCAACTCGAGCAGGTTTAGCGGCGGCCCTGCCGTTAGCCATTGCCCATCCCGGGCCGCGCAGCGGCCTCCCACCTAGTTGGCCCGTGACCTTGCCCTGATCGACCGAGAGCACCCCGTTCACCAGCACGTACTCAATCCCCACTGAGGTCTGG
Source organism: Terriglobales bacterium (assembly GCA_036001865.1). GTDB lineage: Bacteria > Acidobacteriota > Terriglobia > Terriglobales > Acidobacteriaceae > DASYTX01. The sequence goes on along the minus strand of DASYTX010000250.1, from coordinate 789 downwards.
TTCGGGTTCTCGAACGTGGCGCGGTCAATCACCGTGTCGGGGTTGAAGATGGTAAGGTCGGCAAAGTAGTCGGGCCGCAAAAGCCCGCGACGTTGTAGGCCGACTCGCTGCGCCGGCAGCGAGGTGAATTTGCGGATAGCGTCTTCCAGGCGCAGCACGCGTTCTTCGCGAACATATTTTCCAAGAACTCGAGGAAAGGTGCCGTAGGCGCGCGGGTGGGTCTTGGACTCGCCCAGCACACCCACAGGGTTCATGGCCGGAGCGTCGCAGTCGATTGCCAGCCATGGCTGCTGCAGGGCGAGGCGCACGTCTTCTTCCTTCATCTCGAAATACACCGCGCCCACGGTATCGCGGGAAGCGATGACCAGGTCCATGGCGGCATCCACTGGGTGCTTGCCCTCCATGGCGGCGATCTGCGCCATGGTTTTGCCTTCGTATTTCTTGAGCTCGGGTTGCAGAAGAGAAGTCACCAGCACGCCTTCGGGGCCTCCCGCGCCCAGCCAGATGTTCTCGAACTTTTCGCTCAGCGCGGCCAGGTCGCGCTTGATGGCGGCGCGCTGCGCAGGATCTTTGAGACGCGCCAGGAACGCCTCCAAGCCGCCTTCGTGGTACTTGGGCGGGATGGAAGCGCCCAGCGATGTGGCCGCAGCGACGTAGGGATACTGATCGGCGGTGACGTCGATGCCGCTGGCACGCGCATTCTGGATGGCGGCCACGACATCTCGCATCGTGCCCCAGTTCTGCTTACCGGCCACTTTTAGGTGCCAGATCTCCACAGGAACTTTGGCC
>DASYTX010000249.1:0-19031 GCA_036001865.1 Terriglobales bacterium | reverse complement strand
AAGTTTCCCAACATTCAGGGGCCGGCGGCGCAGGACATCTGTTACGCCACGGAGAACCGGCAAGTGGCGGTCAAGGATGTGGCGGGCGGCGCCGACCTGCTGCTGGTGGTGGGGTCGGAGAACAGCTCCAACTCCAACCGCCTGGTGGAGGTTGCGCGCAAGCAGGGCACGCCGTCCTATCTGATCGACAGTTGCGACGACATACGGGCGGAGTGGCTGCAGGAGGTCAAGACTGTGGCCCTGACCGCGGGGGCGTCGGCACCGGAATGCCTGGTGCAGGAAGTGGTGGCGTTCCTGGAGCAGGCCGGGTTCGCAAACGTGCAGGAAGTGGAAGTCATGCCGGAGAACGTGCGTTTCGGCCTGCCACCGGAGATCGTGGAGGCCATCGCTCCTGCGAGCGCGGCCGCGGAGTAGGAGACGCATGGAGCACTCCCCCGCCGAACCGAGCCGGCGTCCGGCACGGATGCTGTTCGGGCAGATCGACGACATGCGCAGCCGGGTGGCTGCAGCGGTGGATGCCGCCCGTCAGTACCTTTTTTCCATCCAGCATGAGGAAGGCTTCTGGTGCGGTGAACTGGAAGCCGATACCACACTAGAATCCGACTACATCCTTTTGCACACGCTCCTGGGAACCGGGAATCCGCAGCGCATTGCCAAAGCTGCGCGCTACGTCCTTCAACACCAGAATGAAGATGGCGGATGGGGCATCTACCACAGCGGGCCGTCGAATGTCAGCGCGTCGGTGAAGGCGTATTTCGGGCTGAAGCTGGCCGGGTACAAGGCCGATCACCCGGCGCTCGAGCGGGCGCGGGAGTGCATCCTGAGTTTGGGCGGGGCGACCGAGGTCAACACCTTTACGAAGATTTACCTCTGCTTCTTCGGACAGTACGACTATGACACCGTGCCGGCCATCCCGCCTGAGATCGTGCTGTTTCCCAACTGGTTCTGGTTCAACATCTACGAAATCTCGGCGTGGTCGCGGGCCATTCTGGTGCCGCTGTCGATCGCTTACGCCAAGAAGCCGTTCAAGAAGATCTCGCCGGAGATGGGCATCGAGGAACTATTCCCGCAAGGACGGCACAACAAGAAGTCGCTGCGGTTGAAGTGGGACAGCAAGCTCATTTCGTGGCGCAATTTCTTCCTGGTGCTGAACAGCGTTACCCACTGGTTCGAGGCGGTGCACGTGCGGCCGCTGCGCTCGATCGCCATCCGGCGGGCGGAGAAGTGGATGCTGGAGCGCTTCGAGATGTCGGACGGGTTGGGGGCGATCTACCCCGCGATGATGAATGCCATCATCGCGCTGCGCTGCCTGGGCTACTCGGTGGATGACCCGCAGTTCATCCGCGCGCTGGATGAATTTGAAGCTTTGGGCATCGAGGACAAGGACACATTCCGCATGCAGCCATGCAAATCGCCGGTGTGGGACACGGCCTACGCCATGTTCGCGCTGGGCGAGGCGGGAGTGGCGCGCACGGAGGCGCGAATGGCGGCGGCTGCAGACTGGCTCCTGAAGAAGCAGGTCACGCATCGCGGTGACTGGGCGGTGAAAAACAAGAAGGCCGCGCCCGCGGGCTGGTACTTCGAATTCGACAATGAGTTCTATCCTGACGTGGACGACACTGCGATGGTGAACCTGGCGCTGGCACAGGTAGACCATTCCAACGAACGCTACCAGCACGAGTCGGTGGAACGCGCCATCCAGTGGGTGCTTTCTATGCAATGCCGCAACGGCGGGTGGGCGTCGTTCGACAAGGACAACCATCGCATGGTGTTCCAGTACGTGCCCTTCGCCGACCACAATGCCATGCTCGACCCGGCAACGGTGGACATCACCGGGCGGGTGCTGGAGATGCTGGCGGCGTATGGCTTCAGCCGGCAGGACCCGCCGGTGCGGCGCGCTATCAGCTTCCTGAAGAAGGAACAAGAGCCCGATGGCTCGTGGTTTGGGCGCTGGGGCGTGAACTACATCTATGGCACCGCATGCGTGCTGCGCGGGCTGGAGGCCATGGGTGAGGACCTGCACGAGCCCGATATCCAGCAAGCGGCTGAGTGGCTGCGCAGCGTGCAGCATGCCGACGGCGGTTGGGGCGAGACCTGCAGCTCGTACGATGATCCCAACACAAAGGGCATCGGACCGAGCACCCCCTCGCAGACCGCGTGGGCGGTGCTGGGTTTGCTGGCCGCGGGCGACACGCGCAGCGACTCGGTAGCGCGCGGCATCGCGTACTTGCTGCGCACGCAACATAAGAATGGCTCCTGGCAGGAGCCGCAGCTTACCGGGACCGGGTTCCCGCGAGTGTTCTACCTGAAGTATCACCTTTATGCGACCTACTTCCCGCTGCTGGCGCTGACCACCTACGGCAAGGCGATGGTGGGAGCAAGGGCTGTCGACGAGATGGCCTCGCGCGCGATGCAGAGAGAGCCGTAGGTCAGAACGATTGGGAATGAGCCTGGAGGTCAGATGCGTTTTCCGCTTTCATTGACTGCGGAGCTGGCGTGGTACATCGCCAGCAAGAAGATCAAGGGCGAGGAGAAGTTCCCACTGGTGATGATGCTGGAGCCCCTGCACGCCTGCAACCTGACGTGCACCGGCTGCGGGCGCATCCGCGAGTACGAGACCACGATCCGGGAGACTATCCCGGTGGAGAAGTGCCTGGCGGCTGCGGATGAGTGCGGCGCGCCGATCGTCTCCATCTGCGGCGGGGAGCCGTTCATCTATAAGCCCCTTCCGCAACTGGTTGAAGGACTGCTGGAGCGCAAGAAGCACATCTACCTGTGCACCAACGGCATGTTCATCCGTAAGCGCATCCACGAGTTCCGGCCTTCGAAGCGGTTGTTCCTGAACGTCCACCTGGATGGTATGAAGAAGTCGCACGACATAGCGGTGGAGCGTGCGGGCGTATTCGACGCGGCCATCGACGGCATCCGCTGCGCCAAAGAGCGCGGTTTCCTGGTGTGCACCAACACCACGGTGTTCATGGAAACCGACATGAAGGAGATTGAGGAGCTGTTCGAGCACCTGGAGACGCTGGGCGTCGATGGGCACATGATCTCGCCGGGGTATTCCTACAGCGCGGTGAAGACCAAGGAGATCTTTCTCGACCGGGCGCGCATCCGGGAAAAGTTCAAAGACATCAAGCGGCTGGCAAAGCGTTTCCCGCTGAACACCTCGCCGGTCTATGCCGAGTTCCTGGCGGGCGAGCGGGAACTGATGTGCACGGCCTGGGGCAATCCCACCTACAACGTGAAGGGCTGGAAGGGCCCGTGCTACCTCATGACGGATGCGCACCACGAGACCTTCCGTGGCCTCATCAACGACACACCGTGGGAGCGCTATGGGTACGGACGCGATCCGCGCTGCGAGGATTGCCTAGTGCATTGCGGCTATGAGGCCAGCGCCGCCACCGGCAAGAACTCCCGCTTCGGCGACACGTGGAAGATGATGACGTGGTCGCTGTTCGGCTAGAGACGTTCGCAGCGTCTCCAGAAGACCGCAGATGAAGGTCTTTGTGACTGGCGCGACAGGCTTCGTGGGAAGCCACGTGGCGCAGGCCCTCGCGCAGCAGGGCGCCGAACTGCGGTTGCTGGTGCGGCCCACCAGCCGGACGGAAAATATCGATTCGCTGGACGGCGAGCGTGTCACCGGCGACTTGTGTGACGCCGAGTTGCTACGCAAGGCGATGTCGGGTTGTGAGCTGGTGTTCCATGTGGCCGCCGACTATCGCTTGTGGGCGCGCGAACCGGCGGAAATCTACCGGTCGAATGTCGAGGGCACGCGCACGGTGCTGGAGGCCGCCAAAGCGTCCGGCGTGCGGCGCGTCGTCTATACCAGCAGCGTAGCCACGGTGGGCTTCCGCTCGAATGGGCGGCCAGCAGACGAGGGTTCGCCGGTATCGCTGGCCGACATGATCGGCCACTACAAGCGGTCGAAGTTTTTGGGCGAGCAGGTTGCGAGGGAAGCCGCGCGCGAGCTAGACGTGACCGTGGTGAATCCCACGACGCCTGTGGGCGAGCAGGACATCAAGCCAACGCCTACGGGACAGGTGATCGTGAGTTTCCTGAGGCGCAAGTTCCCTGCCTACGTGGACACCGGATTGAACCTGGTGGACGTGGCTGAAGTGGCTCGCGGGCACGTAGCCGCGGCGGAGAAGGGAAGGCGCGGCGAGCGCTACATCCTGGGCGGTGAGAACCTGACGTTGAAGCAAATTCTCGACCGGCTTTCGACCATCAGCAACCTGCCTTCGCCGAGAATTTGTCTGCCGTATGCGCTGGCGCTCGCGACCGGCGCCTTCGACACGCTGATCAGCGGTGCCCTGCTGCGGCGAGAACCACGCGTGGTGCTGGATTCGGTGCGCATGGGGCGCAAGAAGATGTACGCGTCGTCAGCCAAGGCGGAGCGCGAGCTGGGATGGAAGGTAGTGCCAGTGGACGACGCCCTGCGTCGCGCGGTGGAGTGGTTTAGGACCCATGGCTACGCCTAAGATCGGCATCGTGGCCGCGCTGGAGCGCGAGGTCTGGTCGCTCATCAAATACTGGAGCAAGCGGCGGGTACAGGATGGCGGAAACGAGTACGAGCTGTTTGACAACGGGCACGCGGTGCTGGTCTGTTCTGGTATCGGCCGCGGGCCAGCGCGCGTCGGGGCAGAGGCTTTGATAAAACACGTCCCGGTTGGCTTGATGATTTCCGCCGGGTACGCGGGCGCATTGGCGAGCGGGATAGCGGCGGGCGCGCCATTCGTGCCGGCCGAGGTGGTGGATGCGGAAAGCGGCGCGCGCTATAACACGCGCGGCGGCAATGGAGTCCTGCTCAGCGCCGGCCACGTACTGGGGAAGGAAGAGAAGGCGCAACTAGCTTTGCAGTACGGCGCGCAGGCCGTGGACATGGAGGCCGCTACGGTGGCTGAGGTGGCAAGGGAACGTGGCATCGGGTTCCACGCCATCAAGGCAATCTCGGAGGAAAAGGATTTCGACATGCCGCCAGTGGAGAAGTTCGTGGACGAGCGTGGCCGGTTTCAGACCGGCCGGTTCGTGCTGCACACGGCGGTGCGTCCGGCGGGGTGGGCGGCGGCGGGGCAGCTCGCGGCCAAGGCGGCGCGGGCCTCGCGCACTTTGTGCGACCTGCTGATGGAGATGGTGCGCTCAGAAGCAGCCGCCGGCGGTAACGGCAGCTCATGACGGTAGCCACTCAAGTCGGTGCGGTGCAGGAGAGGGCGACGTTGCCCTCGACTATGCTGGCGGCGGTGTACCGCGGCCGGGATGACGTGCGCATGGAGCGCGTCGCGGTGCCGGAGATCGGCCGGAGCGAGGTGTTGGTGCGGGTGCACACCTGCGGGATATGCGGCACCGACTTGAAGAAGATCTCCACGGGTTCACACTCGGCGCCACGCATTTTCGGGCACGAGACCGTGGGCGTGGTGGCCGCGGTGGGAACGGGCGTTAGCGCGTTCCAGCCGGGCGACCGCGTTATGGCGTTTCACCATATTCCCTGTCGCGATTGCTACTACTGCCGGCAGAAGGTGTTCGCGCAGTGTCCGGTATACAAGCGCGTGGGCTGCACGGCGGGGTTTGAACCCAGCGGCGGCGGGTTCGCCGAGTACGTGCGCGTAATGGATTGGATCGTGCGCGACGGCATGGTGCGCATTCCCGATCATGTCTCGTTTGAGCAGGCATCGTTCATCGAGCCGGTGAACACCTGCCTGAAGGGAATCGAAACGCTGCGGCTGGAGGAAGGCGAGACGGTGCTGGTGATGGGCCAAGGACCGATTGGGATCATTCTGGCACGGCTGGCGCGGCGGGCAGGCGCACGGGTAATCACTTCCGATTTGTACGAGCGAAGGCTTACAATAGCCGCAACCTTTGGGCTTGGAGAAGCCATTCACGCCTCGCGCGAGGACACAGTAGCGCGAGTGCGGGAGTTGACCGAGGGGCGCGGAGCCGACGCCGTCGTTCTGGCCACAGCCGGAAACAACTTGATTCACACCGCGCTGGAGGCCGCGCGTCCCGGCGGTCGGGTGTTGTTGTTTGCGCAGACGGTGCGCGGCGAGGTCGGAATCGATCCCGCGGCCATTTGCGTGGATGAGAAGTCGCTGTTGGGATCCTATAGCGCATCGGTGGATCTGCAGCAGGAGTCGGTGCGGTTTGTCTTTGAGCAGGAGATGGACCTGGCACGGCTCATCACCCACCGCTTTCCGCTGGCCCAGGCAGTGGAGGCGCTGAGGCTGGCGGCCCATCCGCAACCGGATTCGTTGAAAGTAGTCATACAACCGAGCAGTTCTTGGGAAGGAACGGCAGAGTGACCGGAAACATGACCGCCGCTGTCCTCTATGGCAAGGAGGACGTGAAGATCGAAAGAGTGCCCATCCCGCGGGTGGATGACGGGGAAGTGTTGATCAAGGTCGAGGTGGCGCTGACCTGCGGCACCGACCTCAAGGTATACCAGCGTGGCTACCACGCCCGCATGATCGTGCCGCCGGCGCTGTTCGGGCACGAGCTGGCCGGCGTGGTGGAGGATGTAGGACCGCAGGTGCGCGGCTTCCGCCGTGGCATGCGAGTGGTGGCGCTAAATTCGGCGCCCTGCCAGATGTGCTTCTACTGCTCCAAGCACCAGGAAAATCTCTGCGAGGATCTGCTTTTCAACAATGGCGCCTATGCCGAGTACATCCGGATCCCGAGGCGGATCGTTAAAAGCAACATGCTGGCCATCCCGAACAACGTCAGCTTCGAGGAAGCGGCCATGGTGGAGCCGCTGGCCTGCGTTCTGCGCGGGCTGAACGAAACCGATGTAGAGATCGGCGACACCGTGGTGATCATCGGCGGCGGACCCATTGGATTGATGTTCGTGCAGGCGGCCAAGCTGAGTGGGTGCAACGTGATCGCCGTGGTCAAGCGGGACTCGCAGGTGATCGCCGCCAAGCGCTTCGGTGCCGACGACATTGTGCAGATCACCGAAGTGGAGAACGCGGTGGAAGCGGTGCGCGCGCTGACCCCCGAACGCCGTGGCTCCGACGTGGTAATCGAGGCGGTGGGCCGTCCCGAGGCGTGGGAGTGGGCGGTTGAGATGGTGCGCAAGGGTGGCACGGTGAACTTCTTCGGCGGTTGCGCCGCCGGCACCAAGGTCGCGCTCGATACCAGCCGCCTGCATTACTCGGAGATCACCGTCAAGGCGACCTTCCATCACACCCCAGAGTCGGTGCGGAAAGCATTCGTGCTCATCACCGAGCGCAAGATCCGCGGTACCGACTACATCACGGGCGAGGCGCCGCTCTCGCGCTTGCAGCACGTACTGCGCCATATGCTGGACCGCAACGGCGACATCAAGACCGCGATCATCCCCGGGAATTAGCAAGCCGCTCCTCGGGATCGTGCCGGATTCATTGCCCATGCAGTCGAGTGCCCGCCATGGCTCCGCAACCGTAACCCAGTCCCCAGAGGCCGAGTTGCGGGGCTGGGAGCGCTTGCCGAGCGAGTACTCGATCCCGGAGAACGCGCCGTCGCTGGCCGAAGCACAGGCCTATTGCCAGCGCCTGGCGGGCAGCCATTACGAAAACTTCCACGTTGCCACGTTGTTTCTTCCGGCGCGTCTGCGGCAGCACTTTTACAACGTTTACTCCTACTGCCGGATTTCTGACGACCTGGGCGACGAGGTCGGCGAACCGCACCAGGCCCTGGCGCTGCTGGATGCATGGGAGGCTGAGCTGGAGGCCTGCTTTGCCGGGTCGCCGCGGCACCCGGTGTTTGTGGCGCTGCGCGAAACAGTGCGCGCTTGCGACATTCCCAAGCAGCCTTTCGCTGACCTGCTCAAGGCTTTTCGCCAGGACCAGACGGTCTCGCGTTACGAAACGTTCGAGGAGCTGCTGGGGTACTGCCGGTATTCGGCAAATCCGGTCGGACACCTGGTGCTGTGCGTGTGCGGATATCGCGACGCTGAGCGCCAACTGCTGTCTGACTACACCTGCATCGCCCTGCAACTAGCTAATTTCTGGCAGGACGTGACCGTGGACTTCGCCAAGGGGCGTGTTTACTTGCCGCTCGAGGACATGCGACGCTTCGGCGCCAGCGTGGAAGACATTCGGTTGAGGCGCTTCACGCCGGAATTTCGTGAGCTGATGGAGCTTGAGGTAACGCGGGCGCGGCAGTGGTTCGATCGCGGCCTCCCGCTCGTCGGGATGGTGGATCGGGAGCTGGCAGTTGATATCGAGCTGTTCACGCGCGGGGGGCAGGAGATTCTGAGCGCGATCGAGCGACAGGGCTACAACGTACTTGAGCGCCGGCCAGTGATCTCCAAGATGCGCAAGCTGGGCCTGCTGCTGGGCGCGGCAACGCGGAGGCTGCTGTGAACTCACAGCTTGCCGCTGCCTACAGTGTCTGCCGGCACCTCACGCGATCGGTAGCAAAGAACTTCTACTACGCGTTTCTGGTGCTGCCACGGGATCGTCGTGATGCGCTCTGCGCAGTCTATGCCTTCATGCGGCACTGTGATGACCTGAGCGATGCGCCCGGTGTCAGCCAGCAAGAGCGGCGGGAGAAGCTGGAGGCCTGGCGGCAATCGCTGCACCGGGTGGTTGCTGGCGAGCCTACCGATGACCCCGTGCTGGTAGCTGTGGCCGATGTGCAGCGGCGGTTCAAGGTCCCGCTGGAGTGGTTCGACCAGCTGGTTGCCGGCACAGCTATGGACCTCGAAGGCGAAGGTGCGTCACAACGCTACCAGACTTTCGAGGAGCTGGAGCGCTACTGCTATCACGTGGCGTCGGTGGTGGGACTGATCTCGATCCGCGTCTTTGGCTATCGCGATCCTGCTGCCGAGCCGCTGGCCGAGCGCTGCGGGCTGGCGTTCCAACTGACCAACATCATCCGCGACGTGCGCGAAGATGCGGCCATGGGTCGGGTGTATTTACCGGAAGAAGACCTGGCACGCTTCGGACGGTCGGCTACGGAGTTGACGCCCGCCGGCATGAACAACGGATTTAATGCCGCGCGCTTCCGTCCGGTGCTGGAGTTCGAAGCGCAACGAGCGCGCCAGTTCTACCGGGCGGCCGACGACCTGATCCCGCTGGTCGCGGAAGAGTGTCGGCCGGCGCTGTGGGTGCTGGTGGAGATCTATCGGCGGCTGCTGGAAAAAATTGCCAGCCGGCAGTATGACGTCTTCGGATCCAAGGTCCAGCTCACCGTTCCTGAGAAGCTCGGCGTCGTGGCAAAAGGGTTCTGGCGCCGGCTGACATGACGCAGGTGGCAGCAAGCGCCGCCCCGGTGGCCGTGGTGGGCGGTGGATTGGCTGGCTTGGCTGCGGGATGCGCCCTGGCCGACGCCGGCTTGCGTGTCACCCTGTTTGAGAAGCGACCCTTCCTGGGCGGGCGCGCGTCTTCCTACGAACATCCTGGCACGGGCGAGGTAGTGGACAACTGCCAGCACGTGCTGCTGGGCTGCTGCACCAACCTCATTGATTTCTACCGGCGGATTGGCGTCGAGGAAAAGCTCCGCTGGTACGACCGGTTGACCCTTCTCGAACCCGGCGGCCGGAAATCGGAAATCGGGCCATCGTGGCTGCCGGCGCCGTTCCACGGCGTGCCGTCATTCCTGCAAGCGAGTGCGCTCGCCACTCAAGACAAGCTGGCTGTCGCGCGCGCCATGCTGCGGCTGGTGAATAAAGTCCCACTGGACACGCAGGAGCACTTTCTCTCTTGGCTCAAGCGGCATGGGCAGACCGAGCGCGCCATCGACCGCTTCTGGAAGGTAGTGCTGGTGAGTGCTCTGAACGAAGACCTCGACCGCATGTCGGTGCGCTACGCGGCGCAGGTTTTCCGCGAATCGTTTCTGAAGTCGCCCGAAGGTGGACGCATGGGCGTGCCGCGAGTGCCGCTGAGCGAGCTCTACAACGCCGCCGCCGATTACATCCGCGTGCGGGACGGTGAGGTGCGACTGCGCAGCGCGGTGGATTCCTTCCGCGCTGATACTGCGCAAGTGCGCGTGTGCACGTCAGGAAATGAGTTCAGCGCCGAGTTCGCCGTGCTGGCCGTTCCGTTTGATATTTTGCAGCCGCTGCTGCCGCAGACTAGCGCTTCGGAGCCGCTGCGGGCAGCGCTTTCGCGCTTCGAAACGTCGCCGATTACGGGGATCCACTTGTGGTTCGACCGCCAGATCACCGATCTCGATCACGCCGTGCTGCTCGACCGTACGATCCAGTGGATGTTCCACAAATCGAAGCTGCTGGGGCGGCAGGGCAGTGGCTGTTACCTCGAGCTTGTCGTGAGCGCTTCAAAAGCGCTGGTAGAGAAGTCCAAGGCGGAAATCCTGGAGCTGGCGCTGCGCGAACTCAAGGATTTCTTTCCCGGCGCGCGCGAAGCGCAGCTGGTGAAAGCAACGGTCATCAAGGAAGTGCACGCCACCTATTCAGCGCTGCCTGAGGCTGACCTATACCGGCCGAGGTCGGCGACGGTGTGGCCCCGCGTGTTTCTGGCCGGAGACTGGACTGCCACCGGCTGGCCAGCCACCATGGAAGGCGCGGTGCGCAGCGGGTATTTCGCGGCGGAAACCATCGCGCGCTCGATCGGACTGGCGCACCGCTTCCTGATGCCGGACCTGCCGGCGCGGGGATTCATGCGGTTGTTTGGATAGAGCCGAGTACCAAGTTCCTAGATGGCGAGGATGGCAACGCCAGCGCATACCAGAAGCGCGGCCAGCCAGCGGCGGCGGTCCACTGTTTCATGCAGGAAGAGCTTGGCGGCGACGGCGGTGGTGACAAATGCCAGAGAAGCGCTGGCCGGCACCACCAGGCTAGCGTCGGCCCAGGAGAGTGCGACCAGGAAGCTAAAGAAGGAAAGGGTCATGCAGGCCAAGGCCAGCAGAAATGTCTTGTTCGTCAAAACCATACCGAGCAAGCCACGCAGCCCGCGCCGCCGCAGTACCTCACCAACGTGCCCCACCTGTTTCATGGCGCGGCTGATGAGCACGTCGCCGGCGGTCGAGGTGATCACGACGGCGGCAATCGCCGTCCAGGTGTGCACCGTGTTCATGAGTTGACGGTGACCTCAACTTCAGCCTGCGCAGCTTCCGGCCTAGATTTGCGGGTGAGCGCCGGGGCACGGCTGACTACAGCCACACCACAACTGATCAGGAGGATTCCCACCCAGCGCCTCGGGGTTACGTTCTCATGCAGCCACCACTGCGCGAGCAGCGCCAGCAGCACGTATCCCAGCGACGTGGCGGGCAGGACATAGCTCAGATCGGCCCAGGACAGGGAACTCAGGTAAGCAGCGAAAAAGGCAAGCAACAGCAGGACACCCAGCGCCACCCAGGGGTTGAGCAGGGCGCTAACAGCCTCGGTCCACCGCGCCGCCGAGATGGCGCCGATCTGCTTCATGCCGTGGGAAAGCGAAACGTTGCCCAGCGCGCCGAACACCACGGTCGCCATCAGCACAAGCTGCTTGCGGACGCTCACTAGGTACCTATTGCGGCAGGTGTGCGCGTGTCCCGCAGCTCCTTAACGTAGCGGTTGCGCTGCGCCCGTAGCTTGAGGAAGGCCTTGGCTTCCTTGTACAGGCGCTTGCGATCGGTAGAGTCGAAGACCGCGTTGCGCACGATGCGGAAGGCCGCCTTGGGCCGGAAATAGTACTCGTCGTAGAAGCGGTGCACCATTTCCATGACGTACTCGCGCGGCAGGCCGGGATACTCGATGTGCGCGAGCTGGTGGCCGCCCTCGTCCACCATCTTCTGTTCGTTGACGATGAAGCCGTTGGCGCGGGCGAAATCGTAGAACTCGGTGCCGGGATAGGCGTGTGCGATCGAGACCTGGATGGTCTCGCAGTCCAGTTCTTTCGCAAGATCGATGGTGCGGCGGATGGTCTCGCGGGTCTCGCCGGGCAAGCCCAGGATGAAGTCTCCGTGGATCTTCAGGCCGAGTTTCTTGGAGTCTTTGGTGAACTGGCGTGCGCGCTCAACCGTGGCACCCTTCTTAATGTTCTTGAGGATCTGCTGATCGCCCGATTCGTAGCCCACGATCATCAACCGGCAGCCGGCTTCGCGCATGGCCTTTAGCGTCTCGTAGTCGGTGGTGACGCGCGAGGTGCACGACCACGTAATCCCCAGCGGCTTGAGCTTCCTGCACAGCTCGATGGTACGCGCCTTCTGAAGATTGAAGGTGTCGTCGTCAAAGAAGAATTCTTTGACGAAGGGCCAGTTCTCCTTGGCCTTGGCCATTTCGCGGGCCACGGCGTCGGCGGAGCGTTGCCGCCAGGGATGGCCGCTCAGCGTCTGCGGCCACAGGCAGAAGGTGCACTGCGCCGGGCAGCCACGTGTGGTGTAGAGCGCGACGAAGGGGTACAGCAGGAAGGGCACGTTGTAGCGGCGGACATCGAGATCGCGATGATAGATGTCGGTGACATCGGGCAGGGCGTCGAGATCGTCGACCGGCGGGCGATCAGCATTGTGCACGATGCTGCCATTGTTGCGATAGGAGATGCCGAGGATTTCTTCGAGCGGCCTGCCCTGCGCGAACTCGACAGTCGCATAGTCAAACTCGCGGCGGCCGACGAAATCGATGGCCTTGCACTCCTTGAGCGCCCGCTCCGGCTCCACCGTGACCGGCGGACCGACGAAGGCGATCTTCAGATGTGGGTGCGCGTCCTTCAGGGCTTCGGCGATCTTGTGGTCGCCGTACCAACCCGGGGTGCTGGTGAACAGCACCACGAATTCGTAGTCCTTGGCGATGTTGATCGTCTCCTGTGCGGAGACGTGGTGCGGCGGGGCGTCCAGCAGGCGCGCGCCTTCCAGCATCCCTGCAGGATAGGCCAGCCAGACGGGATACCAGTAGGATTCGATCTCACGCGTCGCCGGCCAGCGCGAACTAGCGCCGCCATCGAAGTTCTCAAACGTCGGCGGATTGAGGAAGAGAGTTTTCAGGGCCATTGAATTGATTGCCTATAGTACCACCCGAAGTTTGGGTGCAGAAGTGACGGTCCGAGGAAGGGGTGCAAAGGACGGTTCAAGGTGCGATTGTAAGCACCGGGGGTGGCCGCGGATTACTCCGAGTCTCACCTCGTGCCGGCCCAATTCTCGAGCTCTCCCGTCATTCGGAGCAATTGCAACTGTGCACGATCCAGCGCCATCCCGGCATCGAGATACGTGCCATATTTTTCATGTTCGACAACGCGGGCTGCTTCCTTATCGCGCAGCGAGGCGGTGCCGGCCTCGATGCGTGCCTGCGTGGCGTCCACATCGGTGACGGCCAACTGGTGCTCCAGGCGGGCAATCTCCTGGGCAGCGGAGAGTTGGGCTATGGATCGCTGCAGCTTGAGCGTCTCGGTGGCGACCTTCTGGCGCGCAGCATCAGCTTCATGACCGGCGCGCGCGGCTTCGGCATCGGCAGCTTCGGCGCGCGCCCGCTGCGAGAAGTTCAGGAAAGGGAAGCGAATCACCACTCCCACGCTGGCGTTGTGCCGCTGAAACTTGCGAAAGAATTCCTCGTAGTTGTTGAAGCGGCTAAGCAAGGCGTACTGGCTGGCGAGATCGATCATGGGATAAAGCAGCTTGTGTTCGCCGCGGGCGCGGAAGTGGCGCGCCTGGGCCGTGCTCTCGGCCAGCTTCACGTCCGGGCTGGCGGAGAGCGCTCTGTCCACCAGATCTTCATGCTGGGCGACTTGGGGCAGCGGCGGGATGGACTCAGTGACGGTCTCGATGGATGCGGCGGGCAAGCCCGTCAGGAAAGCCAGTTGAGTGCGGCGCACGTCGGCTGCGCCCTGAAGTTCCGCCATGCGCATGCGCACGCGGGCCGAGCTGAGCCGCGCCCGGGTCATGTCCACCTCGCTGTCCACGCCTGCTTGCACCCGCTCGCGCACGATCTGCTCGACGCGCATAGCCGTCTCCTCTTCCTGGCGCAACACGTTCAGCGCCGCCGTCAGGCGATCGAGTTCAATGTAGGCGAGTGCGGTATCGAGCAGCACCTGATTCCTGCGGTCAGTAGTGTTGAACGTGGTGGCGTCCCATTCAGTCTTGGCGGCGCGTATGAAGTCCTTCTGCGCAGGATTGAAGAGGAACTGTTGCGTGGTTAGGTTGAGAACCGAGGGCGCGGCGCCCTCCAGGCTCAAGGGAAATCCTGCGGTCGCGCCCAACCCGGAGCCCACGATCACCTGAGGCAGGTACATGTTTCGTAACTCCAGGTAGGCCTCGTGTGCGCGTGTGCGCTCGGCGGCAGCGATCGCTACGGGGCCGCCGTGCTGCAAAGCCAACTCGATGGCGCGGCGGAAGGGCAGTGGCTCAGCGGCCGCACTCGAGCACAGCAGCGCACACCCGACAAGAATCACTGCGAGGGAACACACACGTTGCATCGACGCTTTCATGGCATCACCTGAATACGAATGTGGGATGAGGAATCAAAAGGCAGGCGAGTATAGCAATTGAGGAAGCGTCTTCGGCCTTTGGTGGTCGGTCGTCGGCCGTCGGCCCAACAAAACTGCGCTACGCGTCTCAACTCACGCGTTTGAGAGCTTCCTGGGCCGGGCGGAAATCGCGCGCGAGGGCCAGTGCGGCGCGGTACTCCTGCGCAGCGGCCTGCTTCTGCCCTTGTTTTTCGTAGATGCTGCCCAGCAGCAAGTGGGCGCGATAGGCTGGCGCCTCTTCCACTTGGGCGTTCGATGCCAGATATTTTTTCACGTACTCCGCAGCCTTGCTGAGATTGCGGCCGGACGCAAACCAGAGCGACGCCGCTTCGAACAGCACCGGGCTCGGCCCGCTGTCGAGCGCCACCGCCTTGTTGATGGCATCTTCCATGGCGTCGAAGCGGGAGACGTTGCGGAAGAACGACGCCAGGTCGATCCAGCGTGCTGCGAGAGATTTGCTGGCCTGGATGGCGGCGCGGTATTGCTTTTCCGCCTCGTCGTAGTTTTTTGCTTTCTCCGCCAGCTTGCCCCGGAGCCAATGCGCGGCAGCGGGGTCGAGGCGCTCGAGCTGTTCCGCCTGGGCCGCGGCCTTGTCCTTGCCGCCCCCCATGAAGCCCGGTGCTTCCATGTAGAACTCGGCCAGGTCAGCGCGGGCGGCTGCATTGGACGGATCCAGTTGGACGGCGCGCTCGAACTCGCGACGCGCCTTGCCGGCCAGGCCGGGCGCGGAAAAGATGCTCGCGTTCTCGGCTTTCAGTCCGTAAGCGCGGCCCAGCCAGAGGTGGTAGTTGCTGTTGTTGGGCTGCAGGGCGACGGCGCGTTCGGCGGCGGCAATGGCCTCGTCCCAGCGGTCCATGTGATAGTAAGCGCGGGAGAGCAGGTGGAAGGCCTCAGCGTCCTTGGGCGAGGACCTGGTGCGAGCGGTCAGGGCGGCAATGGCCTCGTCGGCGCGTCCGGCGGCCAGCAGTTCGGCGGGCGAGGCGGCTGCGACCACGACGGCCGAGCACAACACGAGCACAAGTAGCGGCCGTCTCACTGCTGCACCACGCGGACGGGTGCTCCGTCACGCAGGGCGCCGCGCCCCGTGGCGCCCAAAGTTACCAGCGCGTTGTCGGAGAGTCCGCTGGTGATCTCCACGCGCATGGCGTTCGATAGCCCCGTCTGCACTTCGCGCCGCTGCAGGTGTTCGCCGACGATCTCATACACGTAACGTCGGCCGTCATCGTCCTGGCGGACCGCCTCGCGGGGGACGGTAAGCGCGTTCTGATGCTGCGCCGTGGTCACAACCACATTCACATTGACGTTGGGCAGGAGCTTGCGGTCAGGATTCTCGATATGGCAGGTGATCTCGCCCACGGTGCGGGGGCCGCGGCTGGTGACGGTCGTGGGCAGGCGGGTCAAGGTGCCTTCCCAGGTGCGGCCTGGCAATGCGTCCCAGGTGATAGTGACACGCTGGCCTTGCTGCAAACGTCCAATCTCCGGCTCGTCCACAAAGGCGCGCACCTGCATCTTGCTGAGGTCGGCGACCTGAACCAGGAGATCTCCCGGATTGACGTACGCACCCTGTCGCACCGGCAAGTAGTACACCGTTCCTGTGAGTGTTGAGCGGATATTGGTCTGCCGCAGCAGATCCTGTGCTGCTGCGTAGGCTGCCTGAGCTTCGGCCTGCTCGGCCTTGACACGAGCGATTTCCGCTGGGGAGTAGCGCCCGGTTTGTTTTTGCTCCAGCAAGGTCACCTGCGCCTGCGCACGCTTCAGCCGGTTTTCTGCCTCCTCGACCTCGGCAGCCGATGCCGCCCCGCGCTGCTGCAGGCGGCGCATGGCCTCCAGGTTGCGCCGCGCCGCCTCAGCCTCGGTGCGCGCCTTGACCAGCTCCGCGCGGATGGTGAGCAGCTCTTCCTGGGTGCCGCCGGACTGCACGGCTTTGAGGGCGGCTTCGGCGGCCCGCAGCCGCGTCAGAGCTCGCGCGGCTTGCGCGCGGGCCTCGGCATCGTCTAGTTGGAGCAGCAGTTGTCCCGGCCGGACGCGATCGCCCTCGTGTACCAGCAGCCGCTTAACGGTGGTCGCCAGAGGCGCGTGCGCCTCGAAGTTTTGCACTGGCTCGGCCTTACCGTTGGTGGAGATTGTGCTGCTAATGTTCTCGCGCCGGGCGTGCGTCGCCCGCACCGCAACCTCGCTGCCGCGAAGCGAGGCAAAGGCTGCCAGCAGCAAGACTGCCGCGGCAATCAGTCCGCCGATCTGCAGTACACGCTTGTTTTTGGGAGCCAAAAATGCTGCCTCTCAGCCGCTTCTCCACTCTCTGAAGCTCGCGAGCAAGTATATCCAAACGCCCTGCGGCGGCAGCAGTGCGCCATTGGCTGCCGGCGCGCGAACGCCTGACCTGCCCACGTGCCGATGGTTTTGCTGGGCTTTAGTTATTAGATGGTGCGGAGCTGCTGAAGGCAGCTTCTCAGCGGAAGATTGACACAACCCGAAAGGGCCGGGCAGTGTCGTACTGTTGATGCGCTGGCTCCGCATAATCAAGAGAACAGCCGTCCAGACCTGGCGCGACCTCAATTCCAACCACACCATGGCGTTGGCGGCTGGGCTTTCTTATTATTTCGTCATGTCGCTGTTTCCGCTGCTGATCGTAGCGGCGGCGGCGGTGGCTTTCCTGCCTGTCCCCAACCTGTTCGAGCAGATCCTCGGGGTGATGGCGCGCGTGGTTCCAGAGGACAGCATGGGCTTGGTGCGGGCGATCGTGGGAGACGTGATCACCCCCAAGCGCGCCACGTTTCTTTCGCTGGGCGTTCTGGGTACGTTGTGGACTGCCTCCAGCGGCTTTGCCGCCATGATCGAGGCGCTCAATGTCGCTTATGACGTCCCAGAGACGCGGCCGATTTGGAAAACCCGGCTGCTGGCGCTCGGTCTCTCGTTCTTAAACGGCGGGTTGCTGGTGACGGCGCTGCTGGTAATGCTCGTAGGCCCACGCTTTGGCGATTGGCTGGCTGGCAAGCTCGGCCTGAGCTGGATGTTTGCCGCCGTCTGGCCGGTAGTGCGTTGGATCGTCGCCATAAGCTTTACCGTGCTGGCGGTCGAGATCACCTATTTCCTGGGGCCCAACGTGAAGCAGCGGTTCCGCTGCACGCTGCCGGGAGCAGTGTTCGCGGTCGGCGCCTGGATCGCCCTCTCGTACCTGCTGGGCCTCTACTTCCAGAGCTTTGCCAACTTCAACGCTACCTACGGCACCTTGGGCGCAGCCGTCGCCCTGATGATTTGGCTCTACTGGTCGGGGTTTGCGATCCTGATAGGCGCCGAGATCAATGCCGAACTGCTGCAGGCCGCTGGCGAAGGCAAGCTGCCGCTGAAGCACCCACCACCGCGCAAGGTCTATCCTACAGAGCCACCCAAGGAGGCGGACGAGGTGGCAGCCTGAGGTCTTTGAGTCAGCGCGGGACTCTTTCCTGCGTGGCCCATCTTTTACAATGAGTTCATGGCGAAGCCGCCCCGCTACACTGCGGAGCACGCGCGTGCAGGACTGAAGGCGCGCTTTCCTGAAATCGAGACCTGGCCCAACCAGTTCCCCGCGTATGAAATCGTCATCGACGTTCCCGAGTTCACCTCGGTGTGTCCCAAGACTGGGCTTCCGGATTTCGGTCTGATCAGCGTGCGCTATATGCCGGACAAGCGTTGCCTGGAGCTGAAGTCTTTCAAGGAATACCTGCTGGCCTACCGGAACCTGGGGATCTTCCAGGAGAACATCGTCAACCGCATCCTGGAAGACGTGGTGCGCGCGGCGCGGCCGGTGTGGGCGGTGGTGAGGGGCGAGTTCCGTCCGCGCGGCGGGATCTCCAGCGTGGTGGAGGCGCATTGGCCGCGGCCGCAGCAGACGGCCCGTGCTCCTTACCTTTCCCCGACCAAGAAGGAGAAGGAGAAGGAATGAGCTCGGAGCTGCTCGAGTTCGTACTCCACCATATCGATGATGAGTGGAACCGGTTGCTAAAGGACTTCATTCAGTTTTCCCCGGAAGCTTTTCACTGGCAGCCGGATGCAAACATTCATTCCGTAGGCTGGCACGTGCGTCACATGATCGAGTGGCGCTATGCCCTGGTGCACGTCATGCTCTGCGGTCACCCCAACGAGGAGCGCCTTTGCTGCCTGGGATGGGAGAACGATCCCGTGGTGAACAAGCTGGCCGCCAATCCCGGTGAGTGGTTCGAGCCAAAGTTCTCCGTGCAGGAGGACGTAGTGTTTGCCGACCGCGTACGCGCCATCACCAATGCCGACATCGCCAACTTGCCGCCTGCGCGCTGGTCGGAGGAGAAAGTCTTTCCCTGGGGCACGAACCGGGTGCTGGATGAAATCTTTGAGGAAGCGCGACACTCGGCGCTGCACCGCGGGCACATCCGCGAGCTGAAGAAGGCTTACGCGCGGCGGTATGCAACTTCCGGGCGGTAAGTGCATATCTCTACCGCGGGCAGACAAGCCCGGATCCTTCGCTCCTGTTTTCCGCGCTGGAGAAGGCGCGGGGGAGTCCCTCGGTCGCTCAGATGTGATGAAAGAAGGCGTGCCTCCAAGGGTACAGTCGTGCTCGAAGCACAGACCCTGAAGGAGGCACGGATGATCCACGTTGGCGTAGATCTTCACCAGAGATTTTGTTACATGACGGCGGTAAGGGCAAGC
>DASYTX010000248.1:0-5913 GCA_036001865.1 Terriglobales bacterium | reverse complement strand
TCGTCCCTCAGCGGCTAAAGCCGCTCACTATCGAGCCTGACGGCGCGGCTGAAGCCGCGCCCCTTCAAAGCTTGGTGAAGCATCTAGTTCTCGCTCTCTGCCTGAAGCAGGTGACCGCCGGTGCAATCTGGAAAAACCGGTGAAATATCGAGAAGAATCGACTTCGTCTTCTTATTCCTAACTACTTCGACATCGAAACTATCTTCGAGATTGGCACTCTTGATCCTCAGCACGTAGTGACCCGGCCTAACCTCGCCGAAATTGAAGTTGCCGTTGCCGTCGGCCATGGTTTCCGCCACCACAGGCATTACGTCTTGGTCCGCTGGGTGGCGATACTCGTGAAGTGTCAACTTGGCCCTCGGTACCTCAAATTGCTGACGCAGCCATCGCCATTGGACCAACCCGAGGCTCTTTCCTACGACGCGTCCGCGGATTGCGGAGACCTGGTGGAAGTAGCCAGCGGCCCATGTGCAAGCCACGCTACTCGTGGCCAGTGTAGCTGCTGCGACGGCGATTGCTGCCGCCCTCATCCTCTAAACTCCTCCATCATCCCCACAAAATCCTTGAACAGGTAATGCGAGTCATGCGGTCCCGGCGCGGCCTCGGGATGGTACTGCACGCAGAACAGCGGCAGCGAGCGATGGCGCAGGCCCTCGAGCGTCTGATCGTTGAGGTCCATGTGCGTCAGCTCGACCTCTTTTAGGTCCAGCGAGTCAGGATCGACGGCGAAGTTGTGGTTGTGGGCCGTGATCTCGACTTTGCCCGTGGCAAGCTGCTTCACGGGATGGTTGCCGCCGTGGTGACCGAACTTGAGCTTGTAGGTCTTGCCGCCGAGCGCCAGGCCAATCAACTGGTGGCCCAGGCAAATGCCGAAGATGGGCGTGCGTCCTGCCAGCCGGCGGATGTTCTCCTGCGCGTAGGTGCAGGGCTCGGGATCGCCGGGGCCGTTCGAGAGGAAAACGCCATCGGGGCTAAGCGCCAGCACGTCTTCCGCGCTGGTCTCGGCCGGGACCACGGTCACGCGGCAGCCCTCGCTGGCCAGCTTGCGCAGGATGTTCTGCTTGATGCCGAAGTCATAAGCCACCACGTGGAAACGTGGCGGCTGGTCCTTTACTCCGACGACTTCTGTCGGCTCATGCGAGCGCTCGCCCAGTTCCCACAGGTAGCGTTGCTTGGTCGAGACCACGCGGGCCAGGTCAGTGCCTTCCATTTTGGGGATGGCGCGTGCCTTCTCCACCAGCTTTTCGGTGTCTGTATCGAGCGAAGAGATCACGCCGCGCTTGCATCCGTGGTCGCGTAGGTGGCGCACCAGCGCGCGGGTATCGATGTCGGCGATTACCGGGATCTTGAACTTCTCCAGATACTCCTCGGCCACCTGGGTGGAGCGCCAATTGGAGCTGATACGAGAGAACTCGCGCACCACCAGGCCTTCGATGTACGGGCGCGTGGCCTCGTTATCGTCAGGGTTAGTGCCGTAATTTCCGATCTGGGGATTGGTGAGGACTACGATCTGCCCAGCGTAGGAGGGATCAGTAAAGATTTCCTGATAGCCGGTGATGGAGGTGTTAAAAACTACTTCGCCGTAACATTCGCCTTTGGCACCGTGACCTTTGCCGCGGAAGACCCGACCGTCTTCCAGCGCAAGGATGGCCTGCATTCCGACTCCGGGAGGTGGATTTTATAGATTCTAGCAGAACTGGGCAGCGGCTGAGGAGTCTCTAGTT
Organism: Terriglobales bacterium; assembly: GCA_036001865.1. Classification (GTDB taxonomy): domain Bacteria; phylum Acidobacteriota; class Terriglobia; order Terriglobales; family Acidobacteriaceae; genus DASYTX01. The sequence continues at coordinate 4,189 of DASYTX010000248.1, read as the reverse complement.
GCGGGGTCTCTGAAAAAACTATCGCAGTCTTCCGACCTTCTCCATTGGCCAGTAAACGAAGACTGCTTTGCCGTAAATGTATTGCGAGTCAACAGGGCCGAACTCGCGGCTATCGCTGGACATGCTGCGGTGATCGCCAAGCAGGTAATAGCAGCCCGGCGGTACCACTACCGGTCGGTACGAGTGCCGGTCCAGGTACTCGCGGGGGACGTAGCTCTCCGGCAGGGCTAGCCCGTTTACGTAAACCTGGCCGCGCTCGATCAGCACGCTCTCGCCAGGCAGCCCGATCACGCGCTTGATGTAGCTCTTCGACGGGTCGCGGGGGTAGCGGAAGACCACCACATCTCCGCGTTCGATGGCCTCGAACCGGTAAACGAACTTATTGATGAAGATCCTCTCCTGGTCTTGCAGGCCCGGCAGCATGCTGGTGCCTTCGACCTTCACCGGTTGATAGAGGAACAGGATGATGAAGGCGGAGACGGCGATAGAAATGACCAGGTCGCGCATCCAGACGCGCAGCACCGGAGATGAAATACGGAGCTGTGGACCCTCGGTCATGGTTGTAGCCATTATATGGAGGAGCACGGGAAATTCCAGGGTTGCTCCCCTTCCGCCCAAAGGTAACCAGCAGCGGTTGTTCGTGCATCGGAAAAGCGGCTGCGATTCGATACAATGACTGAGGAAGTTCCAACGGGAAGTGCATTGATGAAGCGTCTTTTCTTGCTGGCAGTGGTGGCCTTGGCGACTGTTACTACCTCGGCGCAGTGGCTGGATGTCCCTGCTTATCATTCGGGGTCCCCGAAGAAGACTGACCAGTTGCCGCCCATCCTTTCCGGGGCGCAGCTTACCGGCCGCAGTTTCCGGCATCCCTTTCAAGTACACGGCTACAAGCTGGCCGCCAGGATTCCATCGGTCATTTATCAACTGCCCTGCTATTGCTACTGCGACCGCGGCATGTTGGCCCACACCAGCCTGCGGAGTTGTTTTGAGTCCGATCATGCTGCCTCATGCGCCGCCTGCTTGAAGGAAGTTTTTTACGCCTACCAGATGCACAAGCGGGGAAAGAAGACCGCGGACATCCGCCAAGGCATAATCCGGGGCGAGTGGGAGAAGATCGAACTGCGATCGGCCGCCACCTCGATCAATTAGGCGAACCTCTCTGAAACTGGGAAGCTGCAGACTGCATCAAAACCTGTGCAGTTGACGGGGCGCGGCTGTTCCGCTATAACCTGCTCTCGCAAGCCCTTTGCCGTGCCGCCGCAATACGGAGTGGCCACCCATTCACGCTCGCCAGACATCAATGGGATGAAGAAACGAACCTCAGCCAGGAGTAAAGGTTCCGCTCCTAAGCCAAAGAAAACAAGGGCGGTTACGGTGAAGGGTGGGCGTACCCTCCGAATGAATCCCCCGCGCAGGACTGAGCCTGCTCTGAAGGAAGACCCGCGTTTTGCGCAGGCTGTGCAAAACTACGAGGCTGGCGTCAAAGCGTTGCAGGAACACAAGTTCGAGCGCGCCAAAGCCCTGCTGCAGAAGGTTGTCGACGGGCCGATCCGTGAGCTGGCCGATCGCGCCGCGCTGCACATTAACATCTGCAATCAGCACCTCTCCCGCTCGACGACCAGCTTCAAGACTCCCGAGGAACACTACGACTTCGCGGTCTCTCTGATGAACCAAGGCAGATACGACGAGGCGCGCACCCACCTCGAGAAGATTTTGAAGCAAGAGCCCAAGGCAGATTACGCGATGTACGGCCTCGCGGTGCTGGATTGCCTAACTAACAGAGTGGAGGACGCGCTGCGCCACCTGGACGATGCCATCCGCATGAATCCCAATAACCGGTTCCAGGCGCGCAACGATTCGGATTTTCAAAACCTCGCAGACGACCCGCGCTTTACTGAGCTACTATATCCAGAGACCGGGATCGACTTCCCCAGTCCTCCATCTAAAGGACGCTAGCACCACGATCATGCCGGGCCAGAATTCGGATCCAATCTCTTCCCCCGGCAACCTGTTTCCCAAGGGGCGCAGGCTGCTGCGTGTAGTTGCCATGGGCGGCGGCACCGGGCTGTCGACGCTGCTGAAGGGGCTGAAGCACTACGTCGGCGCCCCGCCAGGAGCCAAGCCCCCTTCTACTCCTGTCCTGATTGGCGAATTGACCGCGGTGGTCACGGTCACCGACGATGGTGGTTCGAGCGGCCGGCTGCGCAAGGACCTGAAAGTCTTGCCGCCGGGGGATATCCGCAACTGCATCGTCGCGCTATCTGAGGATGAAGCCCTGCTTTCGCGGCTGTTCCAGTACCGCTTCCCCTCGGGATCGAAACTGGGGGGCCACAGCTTCGGCAACCTGTTCGTGACGGCGCTGGCCGCGGTCACCGGCGACTTCGCTGCGGCGGTGAAGCTTTCTTCCGAGGTGCTGGCGACGCGCGGACACATCTTTCCTGCCACAACCGCCAACGTGCAGTTGGAGGCCAGTATGAAGGATGGCCGCCGGGTCCGCGGTGAAACCAAGATTACCGCCAGCCAGGGCGGCATCAAGCGACTGCGTCTGGTGCCCGCGAATGCCAGGCCGCTGCCGCAGACCGTGGACGCTGTCCGCAGGGCCGACCTCATCACTATTGGCCCCGGGTCGCTGTTCACCAGTCTTATCCCCAACCTACTGGTGAAGGGGATTGCGGAAGCCATCGCCAACTCTCCTGCGGTGAAAGTTTTGGTGTGCAACCTGATGACCCAGAGCAACGAGAGCCTGGGCCTTTCCGCCGCCGACCACATCCGCGCGATCTACGACCACGCCCGTCACCCAATCTTCGACTACGCCCTGGTGAATACCAAGCCAGTCTCCGACGAGCTGAAGTCCAAGTACGCGCGGGAGGGGGCTTCGCAAATCGTCGGCGATACCAAGAAAATCGAGGCACTGGGCGTGCGCGTGATCCAGGGCGACTACCTGGAAGAAGCTGGTGTGGCGCGGCACGCGACCGAGCGCGTGGCGCGGGAATTGGTGGCGCTGGCGATGGGAACGTATGCTGCGCAATCCGGATCCGGGCAAGGACAAAGCTTCAAGGCTCTGGCGCGGCGCGCTAACACGGCTGACTAATGGCCAAATCGAACCCACGCAAGGGGAAATCCCAGAACACGACCAATGTACCCCGCATTGCCGTGGCCATCATGGCCGCAGGCAAGGGGACGCGTCTGAAGTCGAAGCACCCTAAGGTGCTGCACGAAATCGGCGGCAAGCCCATGCTGGCGTATGTCATCGCCACGGCTACCCGTGTGGTCCCCCCCGAGCACATCTACGCCATCATTGGTCATGAAGCGGAACGCGTCCGCCAAGCGGTCGGCAGCACCGGGATCAACTTCGTCCTGCAGGAGCCGCAGCAAGGCACCGGGCACGCACTCATGGTCGCGCGCAAGGCACTTGCCGGTTACGACCACGTCATCGTGCTCTCCGGCGACGTGCCTATGATTTGGTCGCGCACCATCGAGATGCTGCGGGACTTTCACCTTCAGAAGAAGGCAGCCATGACCATCCTCACCGCCGACGTAGCCGACCCTGGCGGCTATGGCCGCGTGCTTCACAAGCCCGGTAAGGACGAAGTGCTGGCCATCGTGGAAGAAAAGGCGCTGAAGGGAGAGCAACGCAATTTGCGGGAAATCAACTCAGGAATCTACGGGTTTTCTACAAGGGCTCTCTTCAAGCACATCCATAAGCTGGGCACCGACAATGCTCATCGCGAGTATTACCTGACCGACATGGCCGCGGTGCTGGCGAAGACGAAAGAGCGCGTGGTTGCCTTTCCGGCGAGCGACCCGCACGAGGTACTAGGCAGCAACAACCGCTGGGAACTCGCCCGGCTGGACGCGGAGCTGCGCTTGGGGAAGTGCAGGCAGCTCACGTACGAAGGGGTCACCATCCTGCGGCCGGACACGTGCTTGATCGATGCCGAGGTGGAGGTCGGGCCGGACACGGTCATTGAGCCGTTCGTACAGTTGCTAGGCAGGACGCGTATCGGTTCCGACTGCCGCATCCGCTCCTACAGCGTAGTGGAGGACACCGAGATTGCCGACGGCGTGCAGGTAAGGCCCGGCTGCATGATCGAGGGCTCACGCATCGAGACAGGCGCCATCATCGGGCCGTACGCACACCTCCGGCCGGGCAGCGAGATCGGCGAGGGTGCCCACATTGGCAACTTCG
>DASYTX010000247.1:0-5101 GCA_036001865.1 Terriglobales bacterium | reverse complement strand
ATCTGTCGGAGTACTCCGTTTTCCTGTTGACCAACCCCGACCGCCTCATCGTTGATATTCACGGGCGACAGGCGGCTGCCGCCCAGAGCGCGAAGCACGCCAGCTTCAGGTCAGCCGCCAAGCGCATTACTGACCAGGATGAAGGCGAAGTCGAGCGCTCCCGGATCATGAAGGGCGAAGGGCCCGCCAATGGCGCAGCCAAGTCGGCCGAACTTGAGGTGGCCAAGATGGAGCAGCCTGCGGTCAAGGCCACAGAGAAGCCGACTACCAAGCCGACCTTCGAGTCCGTCACGCCGCGTCCCGAACGCAAGGGAAAAAGCAAACAAGCTGGGCAGAGGATCGCGCGGGCCGCCAAACCGGCTTCCAACGGAGAGCGCTCCCTGATCCGCGCCTTGGGCCTGAAGATCGGCCGGATCGTGGTGGACGCCGGCCACGGCGGCCCCGACACCGGCACCGTCGGTCCTACCGGGCTGCAGGAGAAAGACCTGGTTCTGGACGTGGCGCTGCGCCTGGGCCGTCTGCTTGAAACCCGCCTGGGCGCCGAGGTGGTCTATACGCGTGAGGACGACGTTTTCGTCCCTCTGGAAACCCGGACCGCACTGGCTAATCAGCACCAGGCCGACTTGTTTATCTCCATCCACGCCAATTCGAGCGAAGATCCCGAGGCGCGGGGCGTCGAGACCTACTATCTGAACTTCAGCTCCTCGCCCGCTGCTCTGGAAGTAGCGGCGCGCGAAAACGCCGCCTCGGAGAAGTCCATCTCAGAACTCCAGGATCTGGTCAAAAAGATCGCGCTCAAGGAAAAGATCGAAGAATCGCGCGAGTTCGCCGGCGAGGTGCAGCAGGCCTTGTGGAACACGGCCGGCAAGGGCACGCGCCCTCGCGGCGTCAAGAAGGCCCCGTTCATCGTGCTGATAGGCGCCAACATGCCCTCCGTCCTGGCAGAAATCTCCTTCCTCAGCCACGCCGCGGATGAGCGCAAGCTCAAGACACCCAAGTACCGGCAGAAGATCGCCGAGGCGCTTTATCGCGGTATCGCCAAGTATGCTTCCGGCCTGGGCGGCCTCAAGATGGCCACCCGCATCCCCGAAGACGCCGGCCAGTAGAATCCTTCCTCCCGCCAATGTGGTCTAATCATTAGGGAAGATTCTGTAAGCAATAGGCGTTGAAGACTATCGGTCTTTTCAGCCTTCAGATCATGATGAAACCTGCTCTACTCGTGTTCTCAATCATCACCGCCTTGATCGCCGGGGCGCAAAACACCCCACCACTCTTGCCGGAGCAGTTCGGCGGCTGGCAAAAGAGTGCCGACCAACGGAGCAGCACCAATCCCGCCGACGCCGACGCCGCCTTCGCTGCCGTACTGAAGGAATACGGCTTCCAGGACTCCGAGGCAGCGACCTACACCCGCCCCGGCCGTAAGCTGAGCTTCAAGGTAGCGCGGTTCGCCGACACCACCGGCGCCTATGGCGCCTTCACCTTCTACAAGCAGCTTGGAATGCTTAGCGAGGAGATCGGCGACCAGGCGGCCTCCGCCAATGACAGGGTGCTGTTCTATCGCGGCAATGTCCTGGCGGAGGCGCAGTTCGATCGTGTAACCGCTATGTCGGCGGCGGAGTTGCGCGAGCTGGCAGCTACGTTTCCCGCGCCGACGGGCACCAACGTGAAGCTACCCACTCTCCCGACCTACCTGCCACGTCAGGGCTACGTGGCACATTCGGCCAAGTACGTGCTTGGTCCAACAGGATTGGCCAATGTCAACTCTCCGCTGGATGCGGCGCTGGTGGACTTCAGCCGTGGCGCTGAAGTGGTCTTGGGCCGGTACTCGACACCGGCCGGCAACGCCAGCCTGGTGCTGATCTCCTATCCCACGCCGGCCATCGCTGCGGAACGCCTGCGCATCATCGAGGCGGCTTTGCAACCGGCCACTGGTAAGCCTGTCAACGCCGTGGCCAAGCGGACCGGTCCCATCGTCGCGCTGGTGATCGGCAGCATCTCTCCCAGCGAGGCCAAATCGCTACTGGCCTCTATCAACTACGACGCCGAGGTCACCTGGAACGAGAACACCTTCACGGGAAAGAAAAACAACATCGGCAACCTGGTCATCGCAGCCTTTACTCTGATTGGCATCTTGTTGGCGGTTGCGCTGGTGATAGGTGTCGCGCTCGGGGGGGTACGCGTACTGGAGAAGCGCTTCCTGCCCAACCGTGTCTCTCGCAGGGAGGAGGCCGACATCATCCGCCTCAACCTCGAATCCTAAGGCAGTTGCCGTAACCTATTGAATAAAAGTGGCTTACGTTAAAAATTGGCGAGAAGTGCGCGCTTCTTGAGGGTTGCAAACAAGGAACTGTGAATTTCTAAGTCATTGATTCTACATGGGTTTAATCTCCAGAAATTTCTTGACACCCTGTTTGCCGCCCCCATAAGATTTGCCCAGAAAGTTTTGGCGGAAATTCACCCTTCCGTTGGAACTATTCTCCCTGAAAGAAAAGGCTGCCCTGTGCCGGGGCGGCCTTTTTGTTTTGCCTCGAGCAAGAGTAAGCGTGCAGGCAACAACTGTGGAGTGAAAATGGAGCCGACGATCGGATTTGAACCGATGACCTGTCGATTACGAATCGACTGCTATACCAGCTGAGCTACGTCGGCCCCCGCGCTTGTCTGCATTTTAGATGGCGAAACACAGCAGGTAAAGATCACGGTAGAGTGCATTCTCGCTCAGGCCCAGCTCTCACATGCGTTTTCTCGCCTGCGTGGGCGTTCCACACTTCCTGCTGTAAAACTGGGTTGCAGTGGAAAACTTTCCGCTTGCAAGGGGGTTGTGCGCGTTCCCATAATGACAAGACTTCGCAGTCACAGCGGAAAAAGTGAACCTCTACGGGCGATCCGACGTTCTACGCATCCTGCGCATCACCGCGCGACAGTTGTTGGCCTGGGAAAAAGCGGGCCTCATTGCCCCCGCCGAGAGCTACACCTTCTTCGAGCTCCTGCAGGTGAAGAAGCTGCGCGACCTGAGCGCGCGCCGGGTGCGTCCGGCAGTGATCCGCGAGTCGCTCCAGGCCATGCAGCGCGCCGTTTCTGGCCTGGAGAACCCGCTGCTCGAGGCCAGCACCTTCGCCACCGGCAAGCGCGTGGTCTTCCGCCATCGTGGCACGACAGTCGAGCCGATCGCCGGGCAGTTCGTCATGGACTTCGCCTCCAAGACAGTGGTGCCGGCCAAGCTCAAGGTGAAATTGATGCGCACTGCGGAGACGGTGGCTGAGTTCTTCGCCCGTGGCATCGCCCTGGAAGAAGATGCGAAAACACAACTGGAGGCCATCGCGGCCTACACCAAATGCCTCGAGCTCGATCCTGAGCACGCCGCCGCGCACATCAACCTGGGCACGCTGTACTACAGCCGTCAGGATTACGTGCTCGCCGAGCAGCACTACCGCAAAGCGGTCGAATCCGACCCGCGCTACGCCCTGGCCCACTTCGATCTCGGCAACGTGCTCGACGAGACCGGACGCCTCCAGGAGGCCATCCAGGCCTACCGCCAGGCCATCCAGCTCGCTCCCACTTACGCCGACGCCCATTACAACCTCGCCCTTGCCTACGAGAAGCTGAAGCAGCCCCGCCGCGCCCTGAACCACTGGCGCGCCTACGTGCGCCTGGACACCGCCGGTCCCTGGTCCATCCACGCGCGCAACCAGATCCGCAAGATCCTGGAGCAGGAGAGGCTGCGCGTCGTGTACCGGCGCAAGAACGGCAAGAATCGGCGGTAGTCGTCGGCCTTCGGTCGTCGGTCGTCGGCCAAATCAAAGAAGCGTCCTTCGTCGTTGGTCGTTAGCTGTTCGTCGTCGGTCGGTCGGCGACTCACTCCGCAGCCGCATTCCCCTCAGCCCTCGGTGCTAGAATCGTGGCTTTGCAGTCATTCTTCATCGGGGACTTCCTATGCCCGAAGCGGCAGTACAAAAACCTGAGAAACCCGCCCCGCTGGTCGCCCTGACCGACGACGAGAGTCTCTTCCGCGACAACGTGCGCCAGTTTGCCGAAGAAAAAGTCCGGCCACTAGTCAGGGAGATGGACGAGAAGGGCGTCTTCGACCAATCGCTCATCCGCCAGTTCTTCGAGCTCGGCCTGATGAGCGTCGAGATTCCCGAACAATACGGCGGAGGCGGCGGCAGTTTCTTCGAGGCCATCCTGGCGGTTGAGGAACTCTCGCGCGTGGACGCCTCCGCGGGCGTGGTAGTCGATGTGCAGAACACGCTGGTCAACAACGCGGTGCTGCGCTGGGCCACGGACGAGCAGAAGCGGCGCTACCTGCCGCGGCTGGCGGCAGACACTGTCGGCGCCTACGCCCTCAGCGAGGCGGGCTCAGGCTCCGACGCCTTCGCCCTGCAGACCCGCGCCCAGCAGCGCGGCAGCGATTATGTTCTCCACGGTCGCAAACTGTGGATCACCAACGGCAAAGAGGCCGGCGTGTTCATCCTCTTTGCCACGGTCGATCCCGGCGCCGGCTACAAGGGCATCACCGCATTCCTCATCGAGCGCGACTTCCCCGGTTTCAGCGTGGGCAAGAAGGAGGACAAGCTGGGCATCCGCGCCTCCTCCACCTGCGAGTTGATCCTCGAAGAATGCCAGGTGCCCAAGGAGAACGTGCTGGGCGAGGTGGGCAAAGGCTACAAGATCGCCATTGAGACGCTGAACGAAGGGCGCATCGGCATCGGCGCGCAGATGCTGGGCGTGGCCCGAGGCGCCTGGGAGTACGCCATGAAGTACTCACTGGAGCGCAAGCAGTTCGGCAAGCCCGTCGCCGAGTTCCAGGGCGTCCAGTTCCAACTGGCGCACATGGCGACGGAGATCGAGGCGGCGCGCATGATGGTCTATAACGCCGCCCGCATGAAGGACGTGGGGCTGGACTTCGTCAAGGAAGCCGCCATGACCAAGCTGTTCGCCTCCGAAGTGGCCGAGCGGGTGACCTCGCTGGCAGTCGAAATCTATGGCGGCTACGGCTTCACCAAGGACTATCCCGTGGAGAAGTACTGGCGCGATTCCAAGATCGGCAAGATCTACGAGGGCACGTCGAACATGCAGTTGCAGACCATCGCCAAGCTGGTGATCA
>DASYTX010000246.1:0-3297 GCA_036001865.1 Terriglobales bacterium | reverse complement strand
TGTCATGCTGAGCGAAGCGAAGCATCGCTACCCCATCCTCCATTTGCCCGCAGGGGTCTTTCGCTGCGCTCAGGACGACAATCTCAAAAAGAAGACGTGCAGTTCTCTGTGCCTCTGTGGTGATTATTTCTTCCTTTCCAGCGCGGTGAAGCTCTCGTCCAGGATGCGGATGGCCTCGTCCACGTCCGCCTTGCCGATGTTCAACGGCGGCGACATGCGCAGCACGTTACCGTAGAGCCCGCCCTTGCCGATGATCAGCCCGCGGTTCTTGGCCTCCTCCATCAGAGCGTTGGTTGCGGCGGCGGCTGGCTGCTTGGTCTTGCGGTCTTCGACCAGCTCCAGCGCCTGCATTAGTCCCATGCCGCGGACATCGCCGATGAGCGCGTGCTTCTCCTGCAGCTCCTCGAGGCGCTTACGGAAGTACGTGCCGACCACGTCAGCGTTGGTGCGCAGGTCATCTTCTTCGATTACATCAATCACGGCGCGGGCGGTTGCGGTGGCCACGGGGTTGCCGCCGAAAGTCGAGATGGTGAGCCCCTGAAATGCATCGGCGATCTCGGGCCGCGCGATGGTCAAGCCGATGGGAAAGCCGTTGGCCAGGCCCTTGGCCGAGGTGATGATGTCCGGCTCCACTTCCCAGTGCTCGATCCCGAACCACTTTTTTCCGGTGCGGCCCCAGGCGGTCTGCACCTCGTCGGCGATGAAGTCGCCGCCGTACTGCTTGACGATGTTGAACGCCAGCTTGAAGTACTCCTTGGGCGGCGTGATGAAGCCAGCCACTCCCTGGATCGGCTCGGCGAGGAAGGCGGCGATGCGGCCGGAAGTGGAGGTCTGGATCACCTGCTCGATGTCCTTGGCGCAGGCAACGCCGCAGTCGGGATACTTGAGCCCGAACGGGCAGCGATAGCAGTACGGGTTCATTGCGTGGACGATGCCGACTTCGATGGTCGCCCGCCGCCAGGTGTTCATGCCGGTGAGCCCGCGAGCTACTGACGTGCGTCCGCTGTAGCCATGGCGCAGCGCGACGACTTCGAAGTTCCCGGTGTGCATGCGCGCCACCTGCACGGCGGTCTCGTCCGCTTCCGAGCCGCTGTTGGTGAAGAAGCACTTCTTCAGCGCGCCGGGCGTGATCTCGGCCAGCTTCTCCGCAAGCGCTACTGTAGGTTCGACGGGGAAGCAGGTGGAGACGTGCTGGAGCTTGTCCATCTGCTGCTTGGTGCGCGCGGTGACACGCGGGTTGGCGTGGCCCACGCTGATGGTCACGATGCCGCCGAAGAAGTCCAGGTACTGCCGGCCGTCGGCGTCCCAGATGTGCTGCATCGAGCCGCGCACCAGCGGCATCGGCTCCGAGTAATAGGTGCTGATGGCGGGGAAGATGTACTCGCGGTGCTTGCGGACGATCTCCTCGCGCGTCATGGATGCGTCCTTTCGGGTTGCTACGCTCGTAGTCATGGCCCGATATCTTCTCACGGCGGGGCGTTTGGTTGTACTGCGCTCTCCGCCCCGCCCTAGTAGAATCGCGGCACGGTGAAGCGCCTGTTGCAAGTCATGCTGCTGGGACTGGTCTTGACGTTGGTCGCACTGGTCTCAGCCCTCACGGCCATGCGCTTCGCCATCCACGGCCGGCAGGTGGCGGTGCCCAACCTGGTGGGGATGACGCCAGCCGAGGCCGACCGGGCGACGTCCGCCGCCGGCTTGTCCATGGCCGTTGAGGGCCGCTTCTACAGCGGCGACGTTGAGGAAGGGAAGATCGTCTCGCAGGTTCCGGTACCGGGCACAACTGTGCGACGTGGCTGGCGGGTGCGCGCGGCGCAGAGCCTGGGGCCGCAGCGCGTAGTTGTGCCCAATGTTGTAGGCGACACGCAGCGCGCCGCCGAGATCAACATCCGCCGTCGTGGCCTGGAGATTGGCAGTGTCGCCGTTGCTCGCCTTCCTGAGGTTGCTCACGGACAGGTGGCGGCACAGAGTCCTCCCGCCAATGCCAATGTTGCCTCACCCAAGGTCGATCTGCTGATCGGCGCGCCGCCGGAAAGGCCCGCCCTGCTGATGCCCAGCCTGGTAGGCCGTCAGTTGTCGGAGGCAGTGAAGGCAATCGAAGCCGCCGGCTTGCACGTGGAGAGTGCAACCAGCGTCTCCGATGGCACGGCTCCGCCCAACACCGTGCTGCGCCACACCCCTGCTCCGGGAGAGAAGGTCGCGCCGGGGACAGCGGTGAGCCTGGAGTTTGCGAGGTAGGAACAACACCTCACTTCCTACCGTCTCGTCTGTCAGGCCCCCTTGGCCAGGGTCGACACCAACAGCTCCGCAAGCCTGTCGTAGCTCGCAGCCACGCCACTCTCCATGCCGGACTTGAGGACATCGTCGCGCGCCTCACGCGACTCGTAGAGCACCGTCTGCGTGACTGTGGTCCGTCCCCCCTGCTCCACCAGGACGAGCGTGCCCACGGCCTCACCTGGGTACCAAGCCTCGTCGAACTTCTCGGTAGCGACGACCCGCTCCGGCGCCACAATCTCGCGGTAGACGCCGCCCATCCCCATGTCGGTTCCGTCACTGTCACGCCGCCACACGTAGCGGTACTTGCCACCCACCCTCAGATCGATCTCGCACACCGGCATCGACCAGCCGGGAGGCCCAAGCAGCCAACGCTTGACCAGTTCTGGCTTGGTGAAAGCGTCGAAGACCAGACGGCGTGGAGCATCGAAGTCTCGCGTCATGACGATTTCGCGGTCGCCTTGTGCAGCTACCTTCAGAGTGTTCTTCATTGGTGCTTTCCTCCCTTGCGCTTCGAGCGATTTTTCTCCTGGGCCTGCAGCTCATCCAGCAGGGCGTCAAGACGCTGGAAGCTGCCCTCCCAAAACCGGCGGTAGGCCTCCAGCCATCCGCTGGCGTCTGCGAGGGGCTTGGCCTCGATCCGGCACGGCCGGCGCTGCGCCTCCCGGCGGCGCGAAATCAGGCCCGCGCGCTGCAGCACCTTAAGATGCTTGGAGACCGCGGGTTGACTCATCGCGAAGGGCTTGGCCAGCTCCGTCACCGACGCCTCGCCGGACGCGAGGCGCGCGAGGATGGCCCGCCGCGTTGGATCGGCGAGCGCTGCGAACGTTGCATCAAGGCGCTGGGAGGGTGTCATAACATAACCCATAGGTTACAGAACTATGTGGTTATACATAACGAACAACACCGCCGTCAAGTTCCAGACAACCGCAGCCCACGCGGCTCTCAGGTCGCCTGAGTTTTTGTCACAAGCTAATCCGCTCGTTCGATCACCGCCGCAAAGAAGCCGTCGCAGGGATGAACTCC
>DASYTX010000245.1:0-7658 GCA_036001865.1 Terriglobales bacterium | reverse complement strand
GCAGCGGTCGGCACAATTCCAACCATGAGAGCTAGGACAAGCGCCCATAGCGCCCTGTGCGATTCTTTCTTACGTGTCTTCTCGAGCATGTTCGGACTCCCATCAAGTCTCTTTGCTTATTGTGGAACTTGTACTTTGAATTGCAGTGCCCCCAGGCGACGATGGCGTGCGGGCTGCCTCCTCCGGCGGCCGGATGTGCCGAAAGGCCCGGTAGAGCAGCAAGTCATATGTGATCTTCAACCCGCCACCCAAGAGCAGCGGAGCAGAAAACCCGAGACCTTGCATGAGTGCGCCGGCCACGGACGAAGCCGCAGCCCAGGAGACGTTTCTGGTCAGGTTGGTAACGCCGCTGGCGAAAGTCCGCTCTTCTGGTCGGACGACGGCGACGATGTAGGACTGCCGCGTGGGCACGTCCATCTCGACCAGCGCTTCACGGGCGAGGAACAGCAAGGCTGCCAGGCCGAAGGATGGCGCAAAGGGTATGGCGAGCAGGAACAGGCTGGACGGCAGATGCGTGAACACCATGGTCTTCACCAGACCTATACGACGCGCCAGCCAGGCCGCCGCCAAATAGGAGCCCGCGTTGAGCGTGTGGGCCGCGAAGAATAGCAGCCCTAGGTCCGGCTCGCTGGCGCCAAACCGCCGGAAAAACCAGTAGGCGATGAGCGCGTCCGTTAAGAAGCCGCCGCCAAAGCTGTCCACTGCCGACAGAGCAGCGAGTTTCCTGATGATCCGTTTGGATGCCGGCAGCAGGACACGATGGCCGATGGTCGAGGGTCGGGCGGTTTCGATGGCCGGCGACATCAGCCGGTAGAGGACCGCCGAGACCACGTTCAGCGCGCCGTAGATAAGGAAAACAAGGCGATAGGAGCCGATCAGGTCGATGCCCAGCTCGCGCTGGAAAAGCAGCGGGAGTGCGGCGCCGAGCGCCCCCAGAGCGTGGCCCACATCCAGCACCAGGTTGTACAAGGACAGCGCCCAGGTCCGCCGTTCCTCGGGGACAAGTGCGGGGATTACGGCCTGCTCGAGGGCGAACGCGGCCGTCCGGTCGGTGCCCATCGCGTTCAACATGCTGAGCGCGGCGATAAGCACCACCAGCACCGGCGATGACGTTGCGGCCAGTCCCAACCCGCCCAGGCCACCCAGCAACGAGAGAAGAAGGAGCGTGCGGCGGCGGCCAAGACGGTCGCCGTACATGCTGACCACAAACAGTCCGGCGGCGGCTCCGGCCAGCCCCGCTCCGATCACCAGTCCGATTTGGGTCGAAGTGAATCCGACACGAAACAGGTAGATGCCGGCCAGCACTCCGATCAAACCGATGCCGAGGGAACGCAGAAGGGCTACGCCGTAGATCAGCCATAGGTCGGGCGAGCGCATGGCTCAGAGCTGCTTGGTCTTGCAGTAGGCGTAGAGCGCATCGTAGACAGGGAACTGTCTGGCCAGCTTTTCCTCGTCCGGCACACCGAGCGCAGCGAAACCTTCGGCGACGGCGCGCAGTCCCAAGCCTTCGCTGGCAACGTGCTCCTGTCCTTTCACGTCGGCAGCGCGAACGATTAGGGCCAGCCGTCCGAGCGCGGGGTCCTGCAGGCGGTAATCCTCGACGATTGCCTCGAAGGTGCAGCGCTCCCCGCGGTGATTGAGGATTACTTCCGACAACCGCGGAGCGTCGTACGGAGTAGCGCGTTCCCGCCCCGCGGCCTCAAGTAACGAGTCCTCTGGAACGAAGAGGAATTCGGCGTCCGGATCGACAAACCGCCGGATCAGCCACGGGCATGCCACGCGGTCAACTTTGACGTTCTTGCGAGTGATCCACTTCATGGCCCGGAGCCTCCACTGTGATTGTAGGCTCAAAGCCAAGAGGCGCGCGGGAGCGCGCCCCTTCGTTAAGTTGCCCGGTTGGTGCTCGTTCAGTTCTCGAGCCCTACTTCGTAGTCAGCTTCTCCAGCTGCTGGATGCTGATGTTGTCGTCGTAAATGCCGGCTCCGACCACGAAGGGGGTGTTGCCTGCCTTCAGGGCATAGCTGATCTTGCGGGAGCCCTCGGTCGCGCCCGGCTTCGGCCACCAGTACTCGACCCACACCCCGGAAGGCTTCTTGGTTGCATCGCAGAGCTGCCCAAAGAATGCATTCCCCTTGGTGTCTTTCATGGTGGTGACGTCCTTGCCAATGAGCTCCGGCTTGATGGGATGCGCGGCGAGGGCCGGCTTGGAGCAGTCAAGCACGAAGATATAGCTGTCTTTCCACACCCACGGACTGTCTTTCTGGTTGAACTGCGTCAGGCTCGCCTCACCCGGCTTCGCCTCAGCCGACTTGGCAAGCGTACTTGCCGCCTGTTGCACTTTGTTGACGATCTCCTGGGGAGTGGCCTTCTCCTGTCCCACCGCGAGACTGGACAGGGCAAAAACGAGGATAGCCACCCCAAGAACGACGAGGGTCTTACTGCTTTTCATACTCATACTCCTTGTGACGGTGGCGCGCTGGTTGTTTGGCTAGGGGCCTGAGATTTTGGCCGTTTCGAATCGCCCGCCATCCTACGCTTTGCTGGCGCTGGTTGCAAGCGAACCTCACGCTCCGCAGATAACTCCTTCCGCAGTTGCAGAGCTGCTGTATTTGAATCGGCGCAGTGGTTGGAGTAGCATTTCAATCTTCTCCAATCCGCACAAACCAACTCATCTGCCCAAGAACCCAGAGGGAGGTAATTTGCCATGCCGACAACCAAAGAATTCACCATAAAAGTGGAAGACCGGCCGGGCACGCTGGGAAAGTTCTCCCGGGCTCTCGCCGACCGCGGCGTCAACATTCTGGCCTTCCAGTCATTCCCGGCGGAAGGCAAGAGCACTGTTCGCCTGGTGGTGGACAACCCCACCACCGCCAAGACGGTGCTGGACAGCCAGCGTTTAACCTACACGGAAGGGGAGGTGGCGCAAATCAGGCTTGCCCACAAGCCGGGTGAGCTGGCCCGCGTGACGGCGCGTCTGGGCGAAGCCAACATCAACATCGACTACGCTTATGGCGGCGTCGATCCGGGGACTAACACCCCACTTGTGATCTTCGGCGCCAAGGACGTTTCCCGGGCGGCGAAGATTCTCGATGAGGCGGCCGCAGCCGCGGCATAGGATTCGCCAATCCTATCCACGCCCAAGCGTTCGCGCTTGGGCCTTTTTTTTCGGATCAGGAGCACGGTTCAAGCACTGAACGCTTGTCATGCTGAGCGAAGCGAAGCATCCCTACCGTTGCCGCCGCTTTTATAGTAGGGGTCCTTCGCTCCGCTCAGGACGACAAATCGAGGCTAATGAAGATATCTGCTCAGCAACCTTCACAACGTCATTGGAGGAAATCTCCCCATGCTGCGAATTGTTTTTCTGAGAGCCACGCTGCTGCTCCTTCTGCTGGCCACCGGTGCCGCTCAGGACTGGGCGCGTTCCGCGCTCGAGAAATCGCCTCGCCACCAGGAGTGGGTGCAGGTAAAGCACGGGGACCGCGTGGTGCACGCCTTCGTCGTCTATCCCGAGGTCAAAGATAAAAGACCGGTAGTGGTTGTGATCCACGAGAACCAGGGCCTGACCGACTGGGTGCGCAGCGTTGCCGACCAGCTCGCGGCGGCGGGGTACATCGCCATCGCCCCCGACCTTCTCTCCGGCATGGCTCCCAATGGCGGCAAGACCGCCGATTTCGCCGACGCCAGCAGCGCGCGCGAAGCCATCTACAAGTTGAATCCTGAAAGCGTTACCGCCGATCTCAACGCGGTCACCGATCGCGCCCGCAAGCTCCCCGCCGGAAACGGCAAGGTCGCGGTGGCGGGCTTTTGTTGGGGCGGCGCGCAGACGTTCCGCTTCGCGAGCAATCGTCGCGACTTGGCCGCAGCGTTCGTCTTCTACGGCACCGGCCCGGAGGATATCTCCGGCATCAATGCGCCGGTATATGCCTTCTATGGCGGCGACGACGCGCGGGTGAATGCCACCATTCCCAAGACCACTGAGCAGATGAGCAAGGCCGGCAAGAAGTACGAGCCGGTCACCTACGAGGGAGCAGGCCACGGCTTCATGCGCTCCGGAGAAGCGCCCGATGCCAGCGAGACCAACCGCAAGGCTCGGCAGCAGGCCTGGCAGCGGTGGCTGGAACTGCTCAAGCGAATGTAGAAACGTCCGACCAGCCGCCAGTCACAGTGAGTAGTATGAGAAAAGCTGCGTTGACTTGCCTCGCGGTGCAACCTTAAGATGCTGCCCAAACAAGGGCCCGCGCATGTTTGGTCAAAGCATCTCCCACTATCGCATCCGTGAAAAGCTCGGTGGCGGTGGCATGGGAGTGGTGTATCACGCTGAGGATACGAGACTTGGTCGCAGCGTGGCGCTGAAATTCCTGCCCGAAGAGTTTACCAAGGATCGCCAGGCGGTCGAGCGGTTCCAGCGGGAAGCCCGTGCCGCTTCAGCCCTGAACCATCCCAATATCTGCACCATTTACGACATTGATGAGTACGAGGGGCGGCCCTTCATCGCCATGGAATTTCTCGAGGGCGAAACCCTCAAGCACCGCATCTCCGGCCAACCACTCGAAACCGACATACTTCTGGAGCTCGGCATCCAGATCACCGATGCGCTCGATGCCACGCACTCCAGAGGGATCATCCACCGCGACATCAAGCCCGCGAACATTTTTGTGGGCCGGCGCGGCCAGGCCAAGATTCTCGATTTCGGTTTGGCCAAGCTGACGCCCCAAAGGCAGCGCGTGGGGGAAACCGTCGGAGCTTCCATGGGGGCCACGGCGGCTGTGGTCACCGAGCATCTGACCGATTCAGGCATGGCCGTCGGCACTGCAGCTTATATGTCGCCTGAGCAGGCGCGAGGGGAAGAACTGGACGCGCGTAGCGACCTCTTCTCACTGGGTGTGGTGCTGTATGAAATGGCTACAGGTCGATTCGCATTCCCCGGCAATACCTCGGCGGTCATCTTTGATGCCATCCTCAACCGCGCGCCCGTCTCGCCGGTACGTCTGAACCCGCGCCTGCCGGTGGAGCTCGAGCAGATCATCAACAAGCTGCTGGAGAAAGAGCCCAATGCGCGCTACCAGAGCGCTGCCCGCCTGAAGGCTGACCTTCAGCGCGTGAAACGTCATTCGGAATCGCGCCACGCTGCAGCGCCCGCACCCGCCCCGGTGGGGAAGTCGGTGGCTGTGCTCTACTTCGAGAACCTCAGCGCCGCCAAAGAAGACGAGTACCTGCGCGACGGAATGACGGAGGATGTCATCACCGAACTCTCGAAGATCAAAGAACTGCGCATTTTTCCCCGGGCGGCGGTGCTGACGTTTCGCGACAAGCCGGTCACCGGCCCGGAAGTAGGCCACCAGTTGAACGCCACCTATGTGCTGAGCGGCACCCTGCGCCGTGCGAGCAACCGGCTACGCATTACCGCACAACTGGTCGAGAGTCGTACCGGCCATTCTGTCTGGGCCGAGCGCTACGACCGCGAACTGAAAGACGTCTTTGAGGTCCAGGACGAAATCGCTCGCAGCATCACCCAGGCCCTGCGCATCACCCTGTCACCCCAGGAACAAAAGGCCATCGCCCGCAAGCCCACCGAGAATCCTCAAGCCTACGACTACTTTCTGCGGGGACGCGGCTATGCACGGCGGGAGACGCGCTCCGACCTGGAATTTGCTCTTCAAATGTACGAACTGGCCATCATGCTCGATCCGGGGTTTGCCCTGGCTTACGCGGGCATCGCCCAGGCTTGTGGGATCGTCTACGAGTTTCACGGCCGGCAACCACAGTGGGTCGAAAGGGGTACAGCGGCTTGCGAGCGCGCCTTGGAGCTCGATCCGCAGCTCGCGGAAGGGCTCTGCGCGCGGGCGCGCATGTTCTATTCTCAGAAGCAATATGCCGAAGCCATTCGCTACGCTCGGATGGCCATCGAGCGCCAGCCGGACTGTCCCGGCGCCTACAACGTCCTTGGGCGAGCTTGTTTTGCCTCGGACCGCTGGCAGGATGCGAGCACCTTGGTCGACAGGGCCATCGAAGCCAACGGCGACGATTACAACATGTATATCCCCTTTATCATGACCCTGGAGGCCTTGGGAGAAACGGACGCTGGCCACAAGCTGCGGGAGAAACAGACGCGGGTGCTGGAACGGCAGCTCGAGTCGGTGCCCGAAGATGTGCGAGCGCGCGTTCTGCTCGCCACCAACTATGTTGTTGCCGGAAAGGAAGCTGATGCCATCCGGCAGCTCGAAACCGCGGTCACCTTGCGGCCGGGCGATTCCAACATCCTTTACAACGCGGCCTGCACTTACGGGGTTATGCAGAAGAAACCGGAGGCGCTGGCCCTCCTGCGAAAGGCGCGCGACGCCGGATATTCCAATTGGGACTGGCCCGCCCGAGATCCTGACCTCGCATGCCTGCATGGCGACCCGGAATTCGACCGCCTAATTGAGGAAGGCCAGCGCAAGGGCTAATCCTGGTGCGCTGGCTGCCGCCAAAGTTATCTTTATCTTCTGTTCTTCTGCAAAATCAGCCCCCGATTCGACGCATACTCTCCGGCACAGCAGTCGCAGTTAGCCCCTGACGTAGCCCAGGGCGGCACAGGTGTTGTGTGGAACAGGGATTTGCTAAGAGATCAAGCTGAGGTGGCGCGATGGATGCACGGACGAAAATTCGGGTGGTCGAAGATGACCAGGCGACTGGGGAAGTGGCCCAGGTTTACGAGGAGTGGCGAGCCAAGACCGGCCGAAGCATGGTCCCTGGGATTTACAAATGCTTCAGTGCCCGTCCCGATGTCTTAAGACACATCATGGTCATTGCCGATTGCCTCCACTTTTCCGAGGGGCATCTGACGCGGCGCATGAAGGAGGCCATCGCCACGTACGTCTCCGCCATCAATCATTGCCCGTATTGAATCGACGCGCACGCTTACTTCCTGCGGGTACAGGGAGCGGATGAACAAACGGTGAGGGCGCTGGCCAAGGGCACGCTGGCGGGGACGCGGCTATCACCAGCCGAGCGTGCGCTGATGCAGTTCGTGACCCTCGTCACTAAGCATGCCTACCGAAGTACGCGCAAGCATGTCGACCAACTGAGAAAGCACGGGTGGACGGACGAGCAGATAGCCGAAGCTGTCTACGTTGTGGGCATGTTTGCGATGATGAACCGCATTGCCGATGCATTTGGGATTCCGCCCATGGGGTATTTGAAAACCGGCAGTTTGACTCCGTAGTGGGCCCTTAGGGATCTGGGGTCGGCGCTTAGCGGGCGTGAGCGAGGCGCAGCGGGGTTGGTCGGCGGATGCGGTGGTGTGCGAAGAGGCGCGGATTGCCGAGTCCGCGCCACTCCGCGAATCTGCTACTACCGCTGTGGCGTTGATTGTGGCAGCGTTCTCCTCGATCGGGTGCTCACAGCACGCAGCTGAAGGTCCTGAGCGAGTTTGAATTTGAGCTCCGTCTCGGGTGGGAGCTCCTTCTTGCGACCCGTATAGACCTGTGCGCCGGCGCCACCCGCGCCGCCGATCAGCGCTCCAATGGCCGCTCCTTTGCCTCCGCCCAGCAGGGCCCCTAACACCGCTCCAATTGCCGCTCCGCCGCCAACGTATTTGGCAGTGCGCTTATTCGCTCCCAGGCCGGACCCGGACTGCCCTGAACTGGCAGCGGTGGTGATGAGGTACCTCCGGCCGT
>DASYTX010000244.1:0-3238 GCA_036001865.1 Terriglobales bacterium | reverse complement strand
CGTTGAGGTCAGAGAGGACGGTGACGATTCGCTCCGCCCGCCCCGTTTTCTGGGGATCAGGCAGCGCGAGGACGGTACCTTCATCATCGCTGGTGACCAGCAGCACGCTGCCGGGGCTGAAGGCCATGAAGCGCGGCGACTGCTTGGTTTCCGCAAAGACGCTGATGCGGAAGCCCGGGGGCAGCTTCAGCTTGTTGAGGTCCACCTGCGCAGAACAGGCCACGGGCGCGAGAAACAGCAGAACAACGGCGAGTGCTTGACGCATGGCGAGCATTCTACGTCTCTGACGGGCAAGGTATGCCGAAGGTCTACGAACGCGAGTGGAAATTCGCAAGGTGCCGGTCTGGGCTGCGCGACTGCTGTGGCTCGCCATGAGGTTTGAGGACGGAGAGGCAACTCCCACCCCGCCTCGCGAATCATGCTCACCAACGGTGTCACCTACAGCACGGGAAGTGGCGTGCTGTCGAGATGCAGCTCGCGCCGGCCGCACTCGGCGAGGTTCTACTCAGCGCCTACCTATGACGCGCGAACGCCGCAAAGGGGCCTCACCGGAACAGTTCGTGCAGCTCGCCCAGGCGACGGCCGGGGTGGTCCTCTTCGAGCGCACCTTCGCCACCGGAGAGATCAAGTGGTACGGCGACAACTCCGTCGTCTATGGGCGCAGGCTCCAGAACCTGGAAGAGTGGCTGAGCGTCATTCATCCCGAAGACCGCGGCCGAGTGCAAAGTCTCATCGAGCATGCCATCAGCGAACAGGCAGAGTACGATACCGAATATCGCGTCATTTGGCCGGACGGCTCGGTACAGTGGATCTACGGACGGGGCAGGGTTTTCTTCGATGAGGATGGCAAGCCCCTTCGTCTGATTGGCGCCGCCACCAACATCACCAGACACAAGCAGGCGACCGATGCCCTGCAGGCGACCGAGCGTGTAGCGATGCTAGGCCGCGCCCTTTCTAGCGTGATGCACGAGCTGGCCAATCCTCTGCAGTCAATCGGCGAGAGCCTGTACTTGCTGGAGCAGCATCCCGGCCTGAACCATCGCGGCCAGGAGCTCCTGAGTGTAGCGCGCGGTGAGTTGGAACGCGCTACCCAGATCGCCCGCACCACCCTGGATTTTTCCCGTCCAACGCCCACCGAGCCCGTGAACCTTAGCGAGACTGTGGACAGTGTGCTCCAGTTCTATGGGCGGCGAATGGCCGAGGCCAACATGAAGGTAGAGCGCAGGTACAAGCCTGTCGACACTGTGCTCGGCAATCCCGGCGAGTTGCGGCAGCTGTTCGGCAACATCATCCGCAACGCCATTGAAGCCGCCGATCACGATGGCCGCATCACGGTCTACCTGCATACCTCACGGGAGTACCCTAGCGGACGCCGGGGGGTGAGCGTACTCATCGCCGATTCCGGCAAAGGAGTGGATCCGAAACTGCGGAGACGGGTCGGCCAACCCTTTTTCACCACCAAGGGAAAAAGCGGCACCGGTCTTGGCCTGTGGATCAGCAGCGAGATCGCCAAGAAGCACAATGCGTCGATCAAAGTGCGCAATGCCTCCGGCAAGGGCGGCGCCTGCTTCCGGGTCTTCTTTCCGTTTGCCGCTTCCGACGCTCAGGGCACTGACCATCCTCGGGTGGCCTAGGACTTCGCACTCGGGCAAAAATTGCCCGACACCGCCCTTTCCTACCTGCTCCGACTTTTTCGAAGGCCTGAAACTCTTCTGGAAATAAAAGACTTAACCCAGAAAACTCGGTTTGCGGTTTGGCACTCGGATTGTTATAGCAATCGACGAGCGGCCGTCTTCTCAAGGTAGGTCACCGGGGATGCCGCGCAAGTTCGGTGGTGAGCTTCCGAGCCAACCAACCGTTTCCTAAGAGTTGGAAGGCGCGTTGGGGAACTCCTAACCGCTCCGATGCTCCCCCTCAAATTCGGAGGAATTTCGCAATGAAGAAAGAGCTACTCATTACCCTATTGCTGGCGGTCGCTCTGGTGGTGCCGGCTTTGGGGCAGCAAACCTCCACCCCGCCGGCGCAGTCGGACCAGAACCTGCAGAGCCCGGCCGGCGAGAAGCAGCAGGTTTCCCCCCGTGAACCCCTGAAGTACGAACAGAAGGAAGGCTTCTGGGGCAAGATCAATCCTTTTGCCCGCAAGAAGTACGTGCAGCGCCAGCTTGACCCGGTCCGCGGCCGCGTCAACGAGCTGGACGAGCTGACCGAGCAGAACGCCCGCATGATCAAGGACGTGGACTCGCGCGCCACCGAAGGCATCCGCGTAGCCACGGCCAAGGCCAATGAGGCGGACATGCACGCCGTCGATGCCGGCAACCGTGCCCAGCTCGCCCACCAGACCGCCAGCCAGGCCAGCACCCGGCTGCAGTCGGTCGAGCAAGTGGTCACCAACATCGACCAGTTCCAGCCGGTCAGCGAAACCGAAATCCGCTTCCGTGCCGGCCAGGCCACCCTCAGCCGTAAGGCCAAGGTAGCGCTGGACGATCTGGCCACCCCGCTGAAAGACCAGAAGGGCTACATCATCGAGGTCCAGGGCTTCTCCTCGGGCAGCGGTCGCACGGCGCTGGAGAACTCACAGCGCATGGCCGACTCCGTGGTTCGCTACCTGGTCCTGGAGCACGAGATCCCGGTGTATCGCATCTTCGTGGTCGGCATGGGCAATACTCCCGTGCGGGCTTCCGCCGAGGGTGAGCGTCCGCAGCGCATTCGCGGCGGAAAGGTCGAAATCGCCCTGCTGAAGAACGGCGTTGGCGACCTCGAGACCCAGCCCATCGCGACCCCGTCGGCGGCTGCGCAGCCCGCTGGCGAGACCTCGATGCCAAGCGAAACGCAGTCCGAAGTCCCTGCTGAGCCGGCCACCGGAACTACTCCGACGGTACCGCCCAGCGGCCAACAGGAACAGCAACCCCCGGCTTCGCCCTCCCCCAAGTAAGACCATATCGATCCTCCTTTGCTCAAGCCCCTCGCGAACCTGCGAGGGGCTTTTTTACTCTTGTCATTCTGAGCGAAGCGAAGAATCCCTACCCTCTCCGCTTTGGCCCTGTGACTTGGCGATTTCTCATTGGCCTGCTACGCTCACCTCATTCCCCAGGGCTGGGCGTATGGAAACTCTCTACTACTCTCGCTTCAAGTCGCCTGTCGGACCGCTTGTCATCGCGGTGTCGGACCGCGGCCTGGTTTTGCTCGAGTTCGACCACGACCAACTCATGCGCAAGCGCTGGCCGAAATTTTCCTGGGA
>DASYTX010000243.1:0-2186 GCA_036001865.1 Terriglobales bacterium | reverse complement strand
CTACTCGCGCTGAAGCACTTCAACCGGCACCAGTTTCGCCGCATGCTCGACCTCTTGCGCGATCTGATCAAGGGCGTGGACAAGGAGAACGCCAGTCACCTCGCCAACCACTATATGCGGCTCCTGGCGCCAGAGAGTGAGGCCCTGCCGGAGGAGATCGGCCGCATCCCGGAGCTGTTCGGCGTGGTAGCCAGCATGCGCACCGACTTCTGGCACAAGTCGGCGCTGCTGCTGGCGCATGCCCTGCCCACGTCCGAGCCGGGGTTCCCGCACCAGCAGATTGTGAACTGCAACGTGGCACTGGCCAAGAACTCCGCCATCTACGAGGACTTCGCTCTGGTCCAGACGGTGGGCTCGGCATTGGAAAAGCTGGCACGCAAGGAGCCAGAGAAGCACCAGGCCTGCTGCGGCGCGGCGCTTTCCGCGTTGCTCACCCCCACGGCCATCGAGCGCGCGATCGAGATCTCGATGCGCAATCGCGAGGACGCCACCGGGGCGCGAACGGCGGCCACGCTGTTGCGCTGGGCGGGGCCCGCCGCCATCGGCAAAGTCTTCCAGCAATTGGAGGACGAGCAGGTCACCAACAACCGCTTCGCTCTCATCCGGTTGATCGCGCGCATCGGCCCTCCGGCCCTGGATCTGGCCCGCCAGCGCCTCTCCCACGACCGCTGGTACGTGGTGCGCAATGCCTGCAAGCTGCTGGCCGAGCTGAAGGACCCAGACCTGCTGCGGGACTTGGCGCCGGTGCTGCGGCATAGCGACGAGCGCGTGCAGAAGGCAGCCGTGGTGGCCATCATGGAGAGCCGCTCCCGCGCCCGCAGCCTGGTCTTTGCCGAATCCCTGCCCCACCTGCATCCCCAAGTGCTGGAAGAGGTTCTGAGTGATCTGCTTTTCCTCAAGGACGCAGCAGCCCTTCCCGCGCTGGAAAGCTTCATCTTCCGCGACTCGCAAGGGAAGACCCGGCTCGCAATGCTGGCCGTGCAGGCCCTGGCGGCCATCCCGGGCAAGCGCGCTGAGCATCTGTTGGGCAAGATCCTGTCGGACTCCAGCCTGGACGCAGCGGTTCGCCGCGTCGCCATGGTGGCGCTGACCCGATGCGACACCACCACCAGCATCAAGGCAATGCACGAGTTCATCGGAAGCGCACCCGCGGATCCTCTGGCCCAGGAGTGTGAACGCACCCTGAAGGCCACGGGTCGGCTGGCCTAGGCATGGCTGCACCTATGAAGATTCTGGCGGTAGATGACGATTTGAACGCGCTGCGCACCATGCAGCGGTTGCTCAGGTTCTTCGGGATGACCGTGTGTGCGCTGAGCAGCAGCCTGGAAGCGGCCGAGCGGATCGAGAAGGAGAGATTCGACGGGATGTTCTTAGACGTCGTCATGCCCGATATGGACGGCTTGGAGCTCACCCGCCGGGTCCGGCAGTCGGAGCTGAACGCGAACGCGGTGGTCGTCATCGTCAGCGGAGCCGACCAAGAGACGACCATGAAGAGGGCCTACGAAGCGGGAGCTTCGTTGTTCCTGCACAAGCCTTACGACCATCAGCAACTCAAGCACCTGCTGAACACGACGCGAGGTACCCTGCTCGCCGAGCGTCGTCAGCACAAGCGGGTGGCGCTCGCCACTGAGGTTTCCTGCCAGCTCGGCTCCCAGAAGTTCACCGCCATGAGCGACAAGGTCAGCGAAGGCGGGATGTCTTTCAGCGCGACTGCCAATAAGCCGTTGCCCGAGGGCAAGAAGATGTCGGTGGCGTTCGCGCTGCCGGGCAGGGCGTCCCTGATTCAAGCGACGGGCAGTGTACTGGCCGTGGTAGATAAGAATTGGGTTTCCCTGCGGTTTGAAGAGATCAAGCCGGAGGACAAACAGCTCATCCGCGAGTTCGCGGCCAGCCAGCCCGAAGTCAAGGCCTCGTCCTGAGGTGCTTCCGTTCTCGGAATGACAGGAAGCCGGGCTACTGGGTGAGGGTTTCGTCCAGAATCAGCTTCCCGCCTTTTTCCACGTCCACGATCTTCTTGACGGGTTTGTAGCCGGGCAGCGTCACGCTGATCTCGTAGCTTCCGGGATTCAGGAAGAACTCCACCGGCGTGGTCTTTTTGAGCGGCTGCCCGTTGACGGCGACCTGGGCGCCCTTGGGATTGGTGCGCACCGCAACCCGGCCTGAATTTTCCTGCGCGCCGCCGAAGA
>DASYTX010000242.1:0-4391 GCA_036001865.1 Terriglobales bacterium | reverse complement strand
TGTCCTTCTTGTCGGCGTATTGCCGCAGCGGAGTGGGGATAAGGATCTTCATGGTCGTTCACCTCGTACAGATGCCCGGGGGTGGCGGGTAGATTCACGGTCGAGGGAGTAGGGGTCCCTCGACTCGCGCTCCTTCGCATCTGCTCAGGTCGCGCTCGCTCGGGATGACAAAGCAAAACCGAGCGCTCCATTGCAGGCCTGAAGGCCTGCACCACCCTCCACTAACAGCGGCTAAAGCCGAATCGAGAAAGGCCGCCGCTTCGGCACGGCTCAAGCCGTGCCCTGATACGACCCGTCGACGATTCTGCCAGTTCGACAAGTTCTCAATCACACAATTTATCAATTACTCAGTCTGCTTGATTTCCTCCGGTTCGAAGCGTTTGGATTCCTCGGAGTCGCCGGTGAGGGCGAACGAGTTCGTGGTCGCGGCGCGGCCCTTTTCCACGCTGGTGATGACATACGAGCAGCCCAGCCAGTGGGCCTCGGCGAGATCGGTCTGGGACCAGTGCGCGGGGTGGTCGGGATGGGAATGATAAAAGCCCACGATGTCCAGGCCACGCTCGCGCGATTCGCGCTGGATGCGGACCAGCTCGCGGGGGTCGATGGAGTAGCGGTTGTGCAGCGCATCCAGGCGAGTGTTGCCGGCGCGGACGACGGATTCGACCACGCGCTCGTTGCCGTTCATGCGGCCCAGGAGCACGCCGCAGCATTCGTGGGGATAGGTTTCCTCGCCGTGGCGACGGAGGGCGTCGAGGGCGGGTTGGGAAATAAGAAGCATTGAGTCATTGCGTAATCGGGTAATTGGTAATTGAATTCAGCGGCTGAAGCCGTTCATGAGGTGCCATCGTTCGGCACGGGTCAAGCCGTGCCCGGTCGAAAAAACCTAGATTCCTCGGGCTTAAAAGCCCTCGGAATGACAAGAGTGGAGGCTTCTGCGGTTCTCTGAAGCCGTGCCCTCACACGAAACAAATTACCCAATTACAAAATTTCTCAATTACTCAATTCTTCTCCTCGTCCCAGAAGCGCTCGCTCAGGTACTTGTCGCCGGAGTCGGGGAAGATGGTTACGATGACTGCCTGCTCCTTGCGCGCGACAAGTTCTTTGGCAACCTGCAAACAGCCGACCAGGGCGGCGCCGGCGGAGATTCCGACGAGCAAACCCTCTTCGCGGGCCAGGCGGCGGACCATGGCGTGGGCGTCTTCGGTCGAGATACCAATGTCGAGGTCGGCCAAGCCGGGGTCGTAGATCTTGGGCACGATGGCGCTGGCCATGTGCTTGGCGCCTTCGATGCCGTGGAAGGCAGAATCCGGCTGCAGGGAGATGCACTGGAGGTTGGGACTCAGCTCTTTCAGGCGGCGGGCGGTACCCACGAACGTTCCGCTGGTTCCGAGCATGGCGACGAAGTGAGTGATGCGCCCCTCGGTCTGCTGCCATATTTCGTTGGCGGTGCCCTGGTAGTGGGCTCGCCAGTTAGCGTCATTGGAGTACTGGTCGGCGTAAAAGTACTTCTCGGGTTCGGCGGCGACCATGGCGCGGGCTTTGCGGATAGCGCCGTCGGAGCCTTCGCCGGGATCGGTATAAATAATGGTAGCGCCGTAGGCATTGAGAATCCGCTTGCGTTCGATGGAGGCATTGCGCGGCACGCAGAGGGTGACGCCGAAGCCTTGGGCGGCGCCGATCATGGCATAGGCAATGCCGGTGTTGCCGCTGGTGGAATCAAGCAAGACCTTGCCGGGCGCGAGCTTCCCGGTGCGCTGCGCCTCGGCAATGATGTTGGCGGCGGCGCGGTCTTTCACTGAGCCGCCGGGGTTGAACCATTCCGCTTTGGCGAGAATTTCAATCCCGGGAAGATCGCGGGGGATGCGCGCGATGCGCACCAAGGGGGTGTTGCCGATGCGGTCGAGCGCGTTCTCGCCCAAGCCCCTTGCGGAGGAGCTGAAATCGCCTGCGGCCGCCGCTTCTGTTACCGAAGGACGATGCTCACGGTCTTTAGTGTGTTTCGCCAGAGCCATGGGAATCAATGCAGATAAGTCGCGAAGAATGAGTGCCCTAGACGGCTTTGGTTCCGGTTTCGCTCAACTAGAGTCTACAAAAGGTACTTGCGGCCGGGCAACGAAGCCGGGTTTAGCGGTATGGTATTGCTGCCGTCCGGGGCTGTGGATGCGTTAAAGCGCCGGGCGGCATCCTACATCGCAATGGGAAAGAAAGACCAGCAGCGAAGCTTCGAAGAGGTGGTGACCTGGTTGCGCGAGCATGGGTTCGACATCCTGGAAGCTCCCGGCACCGAGAGCCGCGTTTTCCTGAAAAAACTGAACGTCTCGGCGGCGATCGAGAAGGACAAGAATGGAGGCGTGCGGGTGTTCGCGCGTCCCGGATACCTGGTGAGCGGTGAGATCGCCAAGCTGGTAGACCGCGGCTACCAGAAATTCCTCAAGACCTCCAAGACTGAGGTGCCCGCCACCGCCGACCACCTGAAGGCCATCCACCAGTTCACTGAAGAGTTAAAGGAAGCCATCGGTGCGCCCAGCCTGTACAACGAGGCGCTGGGGACGGTGAGCGACGCCTACATCTATGACCGCGTGGAGGACCGCGACAAGCCTGCTCCGCTGCGGCCGAAACGGCCCTGGGAAGAGCGGACGTAGCAAAACCGCCGTCGGCTGTCGGCCTTCGGTCGTCGGCGAACTTCACTTGCCAGATAGACGCGGATTCTCACGGATTCTGTATAGTTTGGGCTAGCAAGACAGCCGCTCACCGCGGCTGACCTTTGAGCTGCCAATGGCCGAAGATCGACGACCGAGGACGCGAGGCGCAGTTGCGGAAAACGCGCGGTCTGCGCCTGCCGACAAAGCCCCTCCCGTTATCCAGCCACTGCCGCAGCTTGCCTGGTACGACGTGGCCGATCCGAACTCGCCCGCCCTGGATGAGTTGGCGCAGCGCTTCGGGCTGCATGAGTTGCAGATTGAGGACTGCCGCCACCGCGGGCAGCGCCCCAAGACGGAAGAGCACGCGCACTACATCTTCACCGTCCTGAAGCGGCTTCAGGTCAACCGCACCGTCATGTTTGACGACTTCGACGTCTTTCTCGGCCGCGACTATCTGATCACCGTGCACAAGGGGACGGCGCCGCTCCTCGACAAGGTGCGGCGGCGCGCGGAGGAGATGAAGGTCACGCGGCTGGACCGGTTGCTTTATCTGCTGGTGGACATGATCGTCGATGAGTACATCCCCATGCTGGACAGCTTCGCGGAGGACATAGCGGCCATCGAGTCGGCGGTGCTGCAAAAGCCCGATCCTGCTGTGTTACGCCGCATCTTTCAGCTCAAGCGCAAGCTGATTGAGTTCCGGCGGGTGTCCAACGGCATGCGCGAAGTGGTGAACATGCTGATGCGGCGGGAGAAGGGGCTCGTGGGCGACGACCTGGATCCTTATTTCCGCGACGTGTACGACCACCTGATGCGCACCGCCGACCTGGCGGAGACCCAGCGCGACCTGCTGAGCGGGGCGCTGGACATTTATCTTTCCGCGGTGGCCAACCGCACCAACGAGATCATGAAGGTGCTGACCATCTATGGCACCATTGCGCTGCCGCTGGTGGTCATCACCGGCTTCTTCGGAATGAATCTCCACCTGCCGTGGGCGCAGGATCCGCGGGGCGTGTTGTACGTCAGCGGACTGATGGGTGTGTCGGTGATCCTGGTGCTGTGGTACTTCCGGCGCAAGGGATGGTTCTGAACCGGCGGCTGCTTCCCAGCCAACTCTCCTGCCTTCCTGTAGAATCTATGGCGTAAATCAGATCGACTATAGGAAGCAGGAGAAAGCTAATGAGGAAATCGGCCCTCGTGCTTGTTCTGATGCTGGCCCTGGCCGCGTTGGCTCTGGCGCAGTACGGCTCCAGCACATCACAGTCAACACCAAACACATCTGCCACGCCTGCCGGGCACAAGTCCGACACGGCCAAAGGCAACACCCTGACCGGCTGCCTCAGTGGGCCGGACAGCCAGGGTATGTTCACGCTCAACACCACCGGCAAGAAGAAGAAGGCCGTAACCATCGATGCCGGCACTACGGACCTGAAGCCGCACGTGGGACATGAAGTTCGCGTCACGGGAACTTGGGAGGCAACCCCGGCGGCGGGAGCCACCACTGCCCCCAGCGGCGAAAAGAAGATGAAGCAGTTCAAGCTCAGCAACATCGAGCACATCTCCGACACCTGCCCGGCCCCAAGCGCGGGCCAAGAGGCCCCGCCGAAGTAGTAGCAGTTGAGGTGGTCAGAAGCGGCGCAGCGTTCAAGAGACGCTGCGCTTTTTTTTGATCAGTGATCGGTGGCCAGTGGTCAGTCACTCGTCGATGCGCGCCGAGCTGTTCAGCGCAAACCCAGATCCTTCGCTCCC
>DASYTX010000241.1:0-4173 GCA_036001865.1 Terriglobales bacterium | reverse complement strand
ACGGTATCCCTGTTCGTCTCGACCAGCGGTTCACTGCTACGACCCTCGCCAGTCCCTCCGTCGTTCGGCCTCGAGAGCCTGACGGTGAACTGACTCGGGCCCCGGATTCCCGGGTAAACTCAGGAAGCGTCGAAGAACGCAGTCCTTTTACTTTGGGCTATTTTCCTAGTCAATCCAAATCGGGAAATTTTATCCCCTTTGTTTCCAAGCAATTCCAATAGATCCACAACCCCATGCCCAAAGCTTTGAGCAGTTGATTTTTCCAATACCGATCAAAAGCCGCCAAGTTAGCAGCTACTAAGCGTGCTATCTGTGGAAAACAAGCGCCCGACCGCACAAATGCTGGCTTCCCTTTTTCTCCGTTTGCGCCGATCAGGGCACCGCCGCAGTTCCCGCAAGTTCCTCGTAGTCGAACAGCACCTTGGCTTCGCCGCGCTCGGCGATCAGTTTGCGCAGATGTGCCACCAGTTTTCTGCGCCGCTCGAGTAAGCCCTTGATCTCCCAGCTGCTCAAGTACGGCTTCAGGCGCTCCCCAATGGTGGCATCGTCTACGTTTTGCAGCCGTTCCCATAATTTGCGGTCGCAGCGGCTGGCCTGGATCGGGCGCTGCAAGTCGGGAAAGCGGCGGAAGGCGCGGGTGTGATCGATGAGCCAGAGCTTCCAGTCCTTGTCGTAGAGAATGTTGCCCGAGTTGCGGTCGGTGTTGAACACCAGGGCGTCGAAGGTCCACATGTTGTGAATCTGCTTGGCGCGCTGTTGCTCGTCAGGGGGTTGTATTTTCTTCTTAGTACGGCTGGTCTCGGTGAGCGCGTTTTCCACCCAGGCTTGCAGGGAACCCTTCTTGCCCTCGATGGTGCGCAGGATCGCCGGTGGCACGTTGTTCAGGCCCAGCACTCGGCTCAGCTCGTAGGCAGCGGGCTCGAAGATAAAGCAATCGCGGAAGAAGAATTCCATGCTGCCCATGGCAAGCTGCGCGCTTGCTTTCTCTTCGTCGATGTCGCGGAAGACGGCATGCATCTGAATGCCATCCTTCTCCAGCAGGACCTTGCGCGGGTGCGTGATGCCTTGCGGGATGGAACTCATCTTCTCAACCCGCGCGGTGCGCAGGAACTCCAGCAGCGCCTCGTCGGTGTTGAACGGCAATATTTGGCCATCGGGACCGGTCCATCTCCTGCGCAGCGCCGCGCCGGCGGGTGGCTTCTCGGCGGACGGGGCCACAGTCGCTGACGTTGGCGCACTCGCTGCTACAGCCTGCGCCTTGGGCGGCTCAAGCAGGACAATACGCTGGTCGCGGTAGATGGCCGTAAAGCGCCCGTCCTGGATCTCAAGCGCAGAGGCCTGCCCGCCGGGGTAGTAACTGGCCAGCATGCCGGTATCGATCAGGAATGCTTTGCCACTGAAACGCGCTCGGATGCGCCCGGAGTCCTGCGGCGTATGTCCGACCACGACCGCAGTGGCCTTGTAGTTGTCCAGAATCTTTTGGATCTGTGCAGCTCCCTCAGCGTCGCTCCACTTGGCATATCCGCGGTACCAGAGCGGACCGTCAGAATGGAAGCTCAGCCACGACCGGTAGCCGGCCACAGCTTCCAGCATCGCCCGCTGAGCCTTCTGTTCAGGACTCTCTTCCCTGCTACCCGCTGCCTTCGTCCTGGCCTCCAATTCTTGCTGGGCAAGAGGAACAATTTCTTCCAAGGTGAAGAACGGCAGAATCAGCCGTTCGCGCTGCATCCATTCGGCCGCTCGGTCGAACAACTGGAGTTCCTCGCGGAGGCGCTGGTTAAATGCGTCCACCGTCCAGGAAGCCAGCTCCGGGCTGATACCGCCGTGGAGAAACAGCACCCTTGCCGCTTCGTGGACGGACTGGCGCCCGCGCAGCCACTTGCCGTATTTACCTCGTGGGCTGAAACCGTCGCGATGCTCGACGAATCCCGCGGGGTGTGCCGCCAGCCATTGCCTTTCCTCTTCTGGGGTAAGCGGCGGCGGGGGTTCTCCAAGCTGTTTGGCGCGACGCTTTCGCCAATCGACGTACTGCTCATACGCCTGACGGCGGCGCTTTTCCGACCCGGCGTCGGCGAATTCGGCGTAGGCCTCGGGCGCAACGTAGCGCAGGTCGCCGATCAGGTTCATCACTTCATGATTGCCGAGCAGCACGACCACTTTCCCGTCCTGCTTTGGCGCCTGCTGCTCCAGAGACACCAGCAAGTCCATTACCGCGCGCGACTTGGGGCCGCGGTCGAGGAAGTCGCCAGTCTGCACCAGCACTGCCGATCCGCCCGTCCAGCGATGCTGGGCATCGATGATCTTTGCCTGCTCCAGGATGCTGGCTAGACCGTCAAATTCGCCATGAATGTCGCCGATAGCGACGATGCGCTGCGGTTCCGAACCGGCCGCGGATGGCGTAAAGACACTAAGAGCCAGGGCCGCAAGAAACGCGATGAAGAAATGCGTGAGATGACGAGGCGCGAACATCCGCATGGCCGCCCTCCAAGGCGGGTTCGGAAAGAAGAGTTCGTCAGGACGGTGTCAGAAAAAACCACCAGCCTAGCGTAGCCGGGATTTTGCTGCCCGGCATAGGTGTTGTCAAGCCGGAGGTCAACGCCAGGCAAAACAAAAGGCCCCGCGGTTTACCGCCGCGGGGCCTGCCAGTCGTCACTCGCTGTTAATTACGGTTTCTTGGTCTCACCAGCCGCCATGCCTTCCATGGCAGGAGTCTCCTGGTGCCAAAAGGTCTTCCACTGTCCGCCTTCTTTTTTGTAGATACTGCTGGCCCAAACTGTAGGCGGGGCCTTCTGGCCGCTGCAGGTAGCGTCTTGCATGCCTTTGTAAATCAGCAAGGTGGTGTCTTTGGCTATCATCTCCGTACGCACCGTCGCCTCATCAATGCTCCAACTCTTGACTTCACACTCCTTTTTGCCGATGTCCCGGATCGAGGCGCTGCGGTCCATGATGCCGCTAGCTCCAATCGACATGGCATTGGACGCCAGGTGCTGTTCGAAAGGCTTGGTGTCGCCCTGCTCCCACGCCTTCCAGAGTTGTTTCTCAATATTCAGCAAAGCCGACTTGTCGGCTCCCTTGCTCTTGTCGGCTTGCGCGAACACTAGCAGGCATGACACGAGCAGTACCGCCAAGGTCACGAGCGCTCTCCTCATTTTTTATCTCCTCTTGAAACGGGTCGAATAAGGGCCGGCGGAATTTGTAATGCGGCCGGGTTATCGGTGTCAAGTCGGCGAGCCCTGCACAGACGCAAGTTTGAGCAACTTGCTATGCGCCGCACCGGCAGTTTCTCAATTCGCTTTTTTGAGCATTGTCGCCGGGGAAGATGTGCTGCACCTTGGCGCTGGGAGCGTGAATGTTCTAGGCATCGCGCTCGCCGCAATCTGACAGTTGCTCGACCTCCCACGTGGTGAGAACCGGCACAACTTTTTTGATGTTCCGCCAAACGCAACCCTGAACAGAATAAAGACGCTGCGTCAATCGCAGTGCTACTACTGCGCCGTGAAATCAAAACGACGGCAATCTTACAACCGAATGGCTAGCATCCCAGATTTTCTGGTTGCGCAAACTTCCGTTGGCCACCGTGAATTCTTTTTAGCTGCGTGTTCGGCCGTTCTTTCTTAAAGCGGCCGCGTTGTGAGTGTTCACATGGGAGCTCGAATTCTGCTCGTGGACGATGAGGTCTCGATCCTCTCGACGTTGAAAGTCATCCTGGAAACGAGGGGCTACGACGTTGTTCCTGCCCATTCAGGGGTCGAAGCTTGTGCCGCCCTCAGCAAGGAAGCCTTCGATCTGGTGATAACCGACCTGAAGATGGAAACCGCGACTGCCGGGTACGACGTTGCGCACGCCGCCAAGTCGCAGCCGAACGCCCCTATAGTTGTGATTCTCACTGCCCTGCCCATTCAGGGACAACAATGGCGCGAGGCTGGTGCGCATGCCGCAGTCGTCAAACCTGTTCGTATCGAGGAGCTACTGAGCAGGCTCAGCGAGCTCATTGCGCACCGTTTGGCTCGAAAAGACCTGGAGGCGAAGTAATTTCGCGAAAGAGCCCTTCGCGCCTCCCATTTCATGCCCTGCACCCAGCAGCGAGATCTCGTTGTTACGAACGCCGCACCGTCAATCTTTCAATTCGCTTCTGGTAACTGTTGCCCTGGAAGATGCGCTGCACGTAGACGC
>DASYTX010000240.1:0-4846 GCA_036001865.1 Terriglobales bacterium | reverse complement strand
CCTGCAAATTCTCAAGAGCTACTTTTGGTGGTCGTACGATCGTGGCAGCTTGCATTACGACGTCATGGTCACGCTGATCCTGGTATTCGTCTTCTTCTCGCCGCTCGTCATCAACTTCAATGACAAACCGACAGGGCGCCTGCCGCATCCAACCAGAGTAGTTCTGCTTCCCGACGGCAACAGCGGATACATCTACCAGATCGACGCGGCGGCGGTCGCGGGCGCCAACGGTAGTGTGGAAGCCAGGCTGCAGCGGGTGATCGAACCCATCGCCGGCGAGGTGGAAGTGGCGCGCTACGAGGAAGTGCGCGACGGCTTCGGCCACGTGGTGGCGTACAAGGTGTGGGTGCAAAGGACGTTCTGAATGAGAAGTGGTTGGTTGATTGCGATGCTGCTGGCCTTTGGCGTGGCTTTTGCCCAGGCGCCGGCAAATCAGCCCGGGGGCAATCTCGAAGCCGTGCTCGACCAGATGGACACCACCGCCGCCACTTTCGTGTCGGCAGAGGCGGACTTCGTGTGGGACCAGTACCAGAAGGTGGTGGAGGAAACTGACACGCAGAAGGGCAAGGTCTATTTCCGCCGCCACGGCAAAGAAACCCAGATGGCCGCCGTCATCACCGTGCCGGAGGAAAAATACGTTCTTTACACCGACGACAAGGTGCGCGTGTATCAGCCCAAGATCGACCAGGTGACGGAATACGGCACCGGCAAGAATCGCGCAGAAGTCGAGAGCTTCCTGGTGCTGGGGTTCGGAGGGCGCGGCCACGACCTGCTGAAATCATTCAACGTCCGGCTGCTGGGCTACGAGCTAGTGGACGGCGTGCGCACGGCCAAGCTGGATTTGGTGCCAAAAGGGACCAAGGCGCGCGGGGTGTTTGAGCGCATCGTGTTGTGGATCGACACCGCGCGCGGGGTGTCGCTGAAGCAGCAGTTCTTTGAACCTTCGGGCGATTATCGACTGGCGCGCTACAGCAATATCCAGTTCAATCAAAAACTGCCGGACAGCATCTTCAAACTCAAGACCACTGGCCGCACCAAGTACGTCAATCCGCAAGGCGCTCTGTGAACCATGGTTGCATCGGGACCGGTGCAGATCAGGCGGTGATTTTTTAGTTTGGAGGGAGGCAAGGGCGGCGCTATACTCGAACAACTGTAAGCGGTTACATCGTTCGGATTATTCCAGCTAGTCGAAGGGTGTACGGAATGGCCAAGTTGTTCACAATCCCAGTTGCGCCCAAACCCAAGAGGATGAAACCCCGCAAGCCTGACCCGCGTTATGTCGAGGGCCAACGCGTGCTGGTACAGGCCATGCGGTACCTGGCGCAAACCGATCCCCAGAACAACCGGCCCGCTATCGCCCTGCTCTCGGAGCATTTCCGCACCCAGTTCCGCATGAGCGACCGGCCACAGCAAAACTAGGCCGACCCTCTAAAGTCCCGAGAGAGCAGAACTTCCGCGCACTCGCTGCGTCTCTGGTGCTTCCGTTTATCTCCGCTATAAGATTTTTGAATTTCTCCCCAGCCGCCGCGCGACGTAGAACAAAGGTGTCCAGCAAGATAGCCTTCCCTCAACTGACCACCCGCAGCCCGGAGAAAAGCGGTGGAGACGAACATTTATTGGCTCTGGCTGCTGTCCATGGGCAGCCTGATCTTTCTCATGCAGGCAGGATTCTTCCTGCTGGAAGGCGGGCAGATCCGCTCGCGCGACGTGACCAACGTGATGATGAAGATGACCGGTCACATGGGCCTGGGCATCCTGGTGTTCCTGGTAGGCGGCTTCGCCATTAAGCAGTACGACTGGCCGCTGGCGGCGATGCCCAACGGCTGGCGGTTGCCATGGCAATTCATCAACGATGGCGGCCACTCCATCGCCTTTTACGTCTCCCTCATGTTTGCCCTGGTCTCCTGCGCCATCCCCAGCGGGAGTTTCTCCGGACGGATGAAGTTTTCGGCGTACCTGCTTTTCGCTGCGCTTTACGTGGGCGTGGCTTATCCCATTTTTGCCTACATCCTGTGGAATGGCCCGCTGGCGCGGCTGGGCGTGCAGGACTATGCCGGCTCGCTGGGCGTACATGCGGTGGGCGGGATCATCGGCGTGGTGGGCGCGCGCTTTCTCGGTAAGCGGCGCGCTCCGGCCAATGCCCACGACGTGCCCATGATGGGACTCGGGGCCATGCTGCTGATGTTCTGCTGGTTCGGTTTCAACCTCGGCTCCGTGCCTTCTTACGGCAACATCGCCACCGACCTGCCGCTGGTGGCCATCAACACCCTGGCCGCGATCGCCGGCGGCATTCTGGGTTCGCTGGCGGGCACTTGGGCGCAGGACAAGCCGGACGCCATCATCACTCCCAATGGCGGACTCGCCGGCGCGGTGGCCATCTGCTCCGGCGTGCATCTCGTCCATCCGCTCTACGCGGTGCTAATAGGGATCGTGGCGGGCGCGCAGATCCGGTTTACCGCACGTCTGCTGGAAAAGAAGCTCAAGGTCGACGATCCCTGCGGGGTCGGCCCGGTGCACGCCATCCCTGGCCTGCTTGGCGGGTTGGC
This sequence comes from Terriglobales bacterium, assembly GCA_036001865.1. Lineage (GTDB taxonomy): Bacteria > Acidobacteriota > Terriglobia > Terriglobales > Acidobacteriaceae > DASYTX01. Next base: position 2,300 of record DASYTX010000240.1, on the reverse strand, counting down.
CGCCGGACTCTGGGCGCCCATGATCGCAGGCGGGTTTCACGGGTACACGGTGCGGCTGTTGCCGCAGTTGGTAGGCACCCTGGCGGCGTTGGTCTACGCGCTGGTTGCCGGGGTGGTCCTGTTTGTCATCGTGGACTTTGCCGTGGGACTGCGGGTGAGCCAGGCCGAGGAAATCAGCGGACTGGACGTGGCCGAGCACGGCGTGGCCGCCTATCCCGAGTTCTCGCCGCAAACCTTTCCACGCCGCGCGCCCTGGCAGGTGCTCTCAGGAGTGCGCGTTTATGAGGTGATGCGCGAGGTGCCGCCGGTTTCGCCGGCGGACACCCTGGAAGCGGTACAGGAAATCATGTTCTCGCGCGAAATGTTCGCCTTGCCGGTGGTGGACGAGGACGAGGAACTGTGCGGGATCATCAGCATCGCCGACATCAACAAGATTGACCGCGGCGAGCGCGCCAATGTCCACGTGGCTGCTGTCTATACCCGCGACGTCCAGTCGGCCTTCCCCGACCAGACCGTTCACGAAGTGGTGGAGCGCATGCGCGAACGGCGTCTCGCGAACTTCCCTGTGGTCTCCCGCCGCGAGGAGAAGAAGCTGCTGGGCATGCTCACCAAGTCCGATGTGGTGCTGGCCTACCAGCAGGTAGCGGTGCAGAGCTCCGTCTCCGGCGATTAGCCGCCCTCCAACTGGAATTGAAGGTCGCGGCGGCTCCTCTCGATCCCGATGCTAAAATTGAAGGGTTTTGCCGGCAATCATCGGTACTGATAGGAGGAGCTATGGCGACGGTGGAAGCCCCGCGGGTCGCGACCCGCATCGCGGAGACGCCCTTCCGCAACGAACCTCTCACTGACTTCAGCAAAGACGAAAACCAGCGGGCAATGCGCGCCGCCATCGAGAAGGTGCGCTCGCAACTGGGCCGCGAGTACGGCCTGGTCATCGGTGGCAAGCGGGTGAAAACCAAAGACAAGATCCGCTCCATCAATCCCGCAAAGCCAACAGAACTGGTGGGACTTTTTCAGAAAGCAGGCAAGGAAGAAGTTGAGCCTGCCATGCACGCGGCGCTCGAGGCTTTCAAGAGCTGGAGCCGAACTCCTGCCGAAGAACGCGCCGCGCTGCTGTTGCGCGCGGGCGAGAGCATCCGCGAACGCAAGCACGAGTTCTCGGCATGGATGGTCTTTGAAGTGGGCAAGAACTGGCCCGAGGCCGATGCCGACACCGCCGAGACCATCGACTTCTGCGAGTTTTACGCGCGGGAGATGCTGCGGCTGGCCAAGGCGGAGCCGCCGGTGCAACTGCCCGGCGAACGCGATCATCTGCGCTACATCTCGCTGGGGGTGGGCGTGGTGATCCCGCCGTGGAACTTTCCCGGCGCCATCATGGCGGGCATGACCTTGGCCTCAATCGTCGCCGGCAATACGGTCGTTCTGAAGCCCTCAAGCGACTCGCCGGCCATTGCAGCGTTCTTCTTCTCCATCCTGGAAGAAGCTGGTATGCCCGCGGGCGTGGTCAACTTCTGCCCCGGAGGGGGCGGGACATTCGGCGACGCCCTGGTGGCGCATGCCAAAACACGGTACATCGCGTTCACCGGATCAAAGGAAGTCGGGCTTCACATCAACCGCACGGCGGCGACGCAACAGCCGGGACAGATCTGGATCAAGCGCGCCATCCTGGAGATGGGCGGCAAGGACGCCATCATCGTCGACGCCGATGCGAACATCGAGGCTGCGGTGGAGGGCGTGGCCGCCTCCGCATTCGGCTTCCAGGGCCAGAAATGCTCGGCGTGCTCGCGCCTGATCCTCGACGAGAAAATCTACGACAGTTTCATCGAGAAGCTGAAGGCGCGGGTGGAGAAGATCACGGTCGGCGATCCCACCGAGAATCCCGGAATGGGCCCGGTGATCAACGAAGGCTCGATGAAGTCGATCCTCCAGTACATCGAGATCGGCAAGAAAGAAGGGCGGCTGATCACGGGCGGCACGCGCCTGACCGACAAGGGTGACGGCTATTACCTGGCGCCCACAGTGATTGCCGACATCAAACCGCTCTCCAAGCTCGAGCAGGAGGAGATCTTCGGGCCGGTACTGGCGGTAATCAAGGCCCGCAACTTCGACCATGCGCTGGAGATCGCCAACGACACGGAGTTTGGGCTGACGGGCGCGGTGTACACCTCTTCGCGCGAGAAGATCAAGCGCGCCATGGACGAGTTCCACGTGGGCAACCTGTACATCAACCGCAAATGCACGGGAGCTATGGTGGGCGCGCATCCGTTCGGCGGCTTCAACATGAGCGGCACCGACTCCAA
>DASYTX010000239.1:0-13979 GCA_036001865.1 Terriglobales bacterium | reverse complement strand
ACTGCGGATTACGACCTGGTCAACGACCCTGATGCTGACCTGCTGACCATCGAGAAGGCCACGCTGAAACTCGGCTCGACCCCGATTTCCATTACCGGCACCGTGAACACTGGCGCCAAGCCCGCGCGGATTGACCTGCGGGTGAACGCGGCGAACGTGTCCATTGAAGAAGCGGCGCGGCTGGCAGCAGCATCGGGGGTGGCGTTCAATCCCGGCATGAACATCAGCGGACGCTTGACCGCCGACGTGCACGCCCAGGGCTCGGCCGAGCAGCCGGCCCTGAATGGCGCATTCAGAGTGCAGGACGTCAACGTCAGCGGAAAGGGCTTGCCGCAGCCGGTGCGCGTGGGCAGCCTCGAGCTGCAGCTTTCCCCACAGGCCATCCGCTCGAACTCGTTCTCCGCCTCCACCGGCGGAACCACCGTGACTGCGCAGTTCACGCTGGCGGAATACACAACTCCGAGGTCGAGCCTGGACCTCGCCCTGCGCACCGTGAATGCCCGTGTGGGAGAACTGCTGAACATCGCACAGGCCTACGGAGTGTCGGCAGTCGACGGCATGAGCGGCTCCGGATCCATCACTCTTGACTTGCGCGCCTCTGGGCCGCTAAAGAACTCCGCCGCCATGACCTATGCCGGCAGCGGATCGCTGGAGAGCGCAACCCTGAACCTGCCGCAGTTGACTCAGGCCTTGCAGGTGCGCAACGCCAGCATCCGCTTCTCGCAAGATTCCATGGTGCTGGACAACATGGCGGCGTCGCTGGGCCAGACCAATGCCAGCGGCACCCTTACTTTGCGAAACTTCGCAGCTCCGCAGGTGCAGTTCACTCTGAACGCTGACAAGATCAACGCGCTCGAATGGCAGCAGATGTTTTCCGCTGGCGCGCCCCAGAAGCGAGCGGAGACGCGCGGGCTGGTGCCCGCGGCCCACGCCGCCGGCAGTGAGCAGGGCCTGCTTGCCAAGGCCACGGGCAGCGGATCGCTGGCCATCGGCACCGTGCTCTATGACCAGCTCACGCTGACCAACGTGCGTTCCAACGCTACCCTCGACCGCGGTCTCATACGGCTCTCGCCCATCACCGCCGGCCTCTACGGCGGAAACGAGGTGGGCACCATCGTCGTCGACGCGCGCGCTACTCCCATCACTTACACCGTCTCCAGCAAACTGCAGCAGGTGGACGCCAACAAGCTGCTGTCCGCGGTCTCGCCTCTCAAGCAGACCCTCTATGGGCTGCTGGCCGCGAATGCCAACACCAACTTCACTGCGACTTCTTCCGACCAGATCGCGCGCAGCCTGAACGGCACCCTGTCGCTCAACCTGAAAGACGGCAAGCTCGCCAACATGGACTTGCTGTACGAGCTGGCTTCCATCGGCAAATTCCTCGCTTTTGGTCGCGGCGCCCAGCCCTTCACCAGCATCGTGCAGTTGACGGGGAATTTCGATGTGCGCAACGGCTTGGCCCGCACCGACGACCTCAAGGCCGTCATCAATGGCGGAACCCTGGCCGCGACCGGAACCGTTAACCTGGCCGACCAGTCGCTCAACCTGCGGCTCACCGCCGTGCTCTCCAAAGCCATGAGCGAGCAAGTCGGTGGCACCGGAATCGGCGGCTTCATGAGCACTGCCCTGGCCAACAACAAGGGCGAACTGGTGATCCCGGTGATTGTCAGCGGCACCTTCAGCCAGCCGCGATTTGCTCCCGATGTGCAAAAGCTCGCGGAGATGAAGCTCCAGAACCTGCTGCCCACGTCCAATAACCCCGCCCAACTGACCACCGGGATTTTGGGCGCCGTCCTGGGCGGAAAGAAAACCGGCCAGGCGACTGGAGAACAGGGCGGAGTGGAGGGCATCCTGGGCGCACTTGCCGGACAGCAGAAACAGCAGCAGCAAAAACAGCAGCAGCAACAGCAAGAACAGCCCGACGGCACTCAGCAGCAACCCGCCCGCAAGCAACAGCAACAAGACCCGCTGCAGCAGGCCGTGGAAGGGCTCTTCGGCCAGAAGAAGAAGCAGCAGCAACAACAGCAGCCGGAGCAACAGCAGCAGGACGAGCAGAAGAAGTAGGCCGGGCAGGCGGGAAGAGCACATCCAGCAACGCGTGGGCCGATTCCCTAGAAGGGAAGAGCCGTCGCGCGCGACGGCTTCAAAAGTTCTTCTCTGGTGCTAGATGTTGCTCTCTTCCAGAATTCCTTGCTCGACCTTTTCCTGGCAGGCGATACAGTAGCGGGTCCAGGGCACGGCTTCCAGGCGCTTGGGATTCACCTCGTTGCCGCAACTGACACACTCGCCGAAGGTCCCTTCGCGGATGCGGGCAAGCGCTTCTTCGACCCGCTGCAGCAGTTGGCGGTCGTTGTTGCTCTGGTGGAAGAGGAATTCCTTGGTGTAGGAGCTGGCTGCCTTGTCGGCGATGTCCTGCGCCGTATCTTCGTCGGCGGCGCGGCCATCGTGCACGTTACGGGTCACCATCCGCCGCAATTCCTGCTGGCGGGCCTCCAGCCTTTTCTTGAATTGTTCCAGACGCTTCTTGTCCATCTACTTCGTCCGAAAACCCGGGAAGCGGCCTCCCGGGCCACAAATCCTCCAAATCCTCGTAAAGTAATCTTGGATGATACGCGGGCTTGAGAAGTAGCGTCAACTCGGCCGCTCTGGTTCGCTGCACACGATTTTGCTTGCCGCCAGACGACCCTGGGCGGCGTGCGTGACTGGTAGCTCACAGCCAGCTCCCGGTCTTCCACTTCTCCGATCCCAACTGTAGTTCCATCTGCGAGCGCAACCAATGCCGGTGGCGGTGGGTCGATCGCGCCGAAAACAATTGGACGGCATTCTGAGCGAGCGCTTTGAACTATTCCTAGCGCCGCAGACCACATCGGCGACGACGACTTCCGAAGCTGAGCTGCTTGCACCGCCGGCCAAGTCCGCGCAAGAAAAAAGTGGCCCGCTTCGGGGCCACATAAAGAGGCAAGGGAGGGAGGGAAATCAGGAAAGGCGATGCAAGGTGCCATTCCGCATGGCGGAACGCTCTGAGTGGACGTGTCGATGAAGTTGGAAGAGGGTTGAAGTCACTTTGTTACGGCCTCTTTTGTTACCGGCGTAAGCTGCACTTGCAAAGCCACAGCGCCCACTTTTGGGAATCCCGCAGGAACAGCTTTTGAAACTATTGCGGGGAAAGGCCCTTAGCTTCTGCGGCCTCGTCGAAAATGGGTGCTAGAGTCGACACTAGGCTCAAAAGGGGAATGGTATCTACGTTCCAACCCTAGGCAGGGTGCTGCTTAGATTGAAGCTGATTGTGCTCTTCCATGGCCTTTAGCTTATTCAGCAGGGCCTTATAGCTGATCTTCAGGATCTTGGCCGCCTGGCGGCGGTTCCAGCGGGTCTGCGCCAGGACCCGCTCGATGGCCTCACGCTCAGCTTGCATCGCCGCCCGCTTGCCGATCTCCAGCAGCGAGGGCATGGTCATCTCGATGGGGATTGGCGGGGTCGCAGGCTCGGGCGCCTGCTCGGGCGTCTTGCTGCCGGGCAGCGACGACATGATGGGCTTGTGGGTGGAGAGTTCGCGGATAATCTGCGGCTCGTTACCGACTATGACGTAGCGCTTGACCAGGTTCTCCAGTTCACGGATGTTGCCCGGCCAGCTGTATTCCATCATGCGGCCAACCGCGTAATCGCTGAAGGGCGCCGGCTGCTTGCCATAATATTCGCTGTACTTGCGCAGGAAGAAATCGAGGAACACGGGGATCTCTTCGCGCCGCTCGCGCAGCGGAGGGATGTGAATAGTCACGACATTGAGCCGGTAGAACAGGTCCTCACGAAAAACGCCATCTTCCACCGCTCGCTCCAGCGGTTTGTTTGTCGCGGAGAGCACCCGCACATCTACTGCGATATCGCGTTTGCCGCCCAGGCGGGCAAACTCCCCGTCCTGCAGAACGTGCAGCAGCTTGGCCTGCAAGGCCGGATGCATTTCACTGATCTCGTCCAGAAAGATCGTCCCGTAGTTGGCCTGGTCGAACTTGCCCAGCTTCTGACGACTGGCGCCGGTAAACGCACCGGGCTCGTAGCCGAACAACTCGCTTTCCAGTAGCTCGTGAGGGATGGCCGCGCAGTTGACCTTGACGAAGGGCTTGTCTCGGCGCGAGGAGTTGGTGTAGATCATGCGGGCCACCACTTCCTTACCCGTGCCGCTCTCGCCGCGGATGAGCACCGTGGCCGTAGTGTCGGCTACCTGCTCGATCGTCATCTTCACTTCTTCCATTTTGGGGCTGGTGCCGAATAGCATGGCGAAGTCGCTTTGCCGCCGCACCTGTTCGCGTAGCTGGGTGACTTCGCTGACCAGTCGCTGCTTGTCGATGACCTTATTGATGCGCAGGTCCAATTCTTTGGGTTCGAAAGGCTTCAGGATGTAGTCGTCGGCGCCCAGCTTGGAGGCACGAAAAATAACGTCTGGATTGTTCTGCGCCGAAATCATGATCACTGAGACATCCGGTTTGATCTGCTTGATACGCTCCAAGGTCTCGATTCCGTCGATGCCCGACATGGCGACATCCAGCAGAACCATATGAGGGTCCGAAACCCGGAACATGCGGATGGCCTCTTCCCCGCTGGCCGCGATGCTGGCTTCGAAGTTTCGACGCGACAAGTAAGAAGTCAGGTAGTTGGCCATGCTGGCGTCGTCGTCCACAATCAGCACCCGCATCTTGTTATTGGGAACCATGACCTTGCTTCACCTGCCCTACTGCCCAATAGCGACCTTCCGTACTAAAAAGATGCAATTCAGCCACCCCGCGGCGGAAGAACCGGGGGTGAAAGCCTAGATCTCAAACGATCTCAACCCCATCATCATTGATCCAAGCCATTCAAAATAATAAGGTTATAAACTTCTAACAAATGCTTCGGAGCGTCAGTACAAGCGCTTCCGTGAATCCCGCTTATTGTACTTGAATTCCAACTATTGGTACCAGAATTCTAAGCCGAAACGGCGGTTGTCAAACCGCTTGGGTTCCCCTTGACCGGGAGGCGGAACGTGAAGGTACTGCCATTACCTGGGCTGCTGTGGACTTCAATGGAACCTTCGTGGGCCTCCACAATGCGCTTGGCAATGGCCAAGCCCAGCCCGGATCCCTCCCGCTGCCGTCGCGCTGCCTGGCGGTGGATCTGGGCAAACTCGTCAAAGATTCTGGCCTGGTCCTCTTCGGGGATGCCAATGCCAGTGTCGCGAACGGCAATCTCCACCAGGTCGTGTTCGGCCTGGTGTCGCACGGAGACAGTGATCAACCCTTTCGGTGGTGTGAATTTCACCGCGTTCCCTACTAGGTTGATCAGCACCTGCTGGATGCGTTCGCCGTCGACGTACATGCGCGGCAAGCGGGGCGGCAGTTCCACCGCCAGCCGCAGGTCACGCTTGCGCGCCGCCGCCTGGAACAGAGCGATCACGCCATTTACCACTCGCCGCAGGTCCTGACGCGCGAAATTCATCTGCATCTTGCCGGCCTGGATCTGGTTCAGGTCGAGCATGGAGTTGACCAGCCGGATGAGTCGCTCGCAGGACGCGATCGACTCTCCCAGCGTCTTCTTCTCTTCCTCGCTAAGCCGGTCCTGCAGGCTTTCGGCAAGCATCGAGTTGTAACCCAAGATGATGCTCAGGGGTGTGCGCAATTCGTGGGTGGCCACGCTGAGGAATCTCGACTTGAGTGCATCCAGTTCCCGCAGCTTTTCGTTGGCTGCGGCTAGCTCATCGTTGTTGCTCTTTAGTTCGGCAACCAGCGCAGCGTTCTGCACCGCCAGGGCTGCCTGACTGGCCAGCCCCTGCAGGAACCGCTGCGCCCAAGGGTGGAAGTCATAGGGATCGGGACCGTTGTCGGCGCACAGCACGCAAGCAAGTTGGGCGTTGGCCACACCGGGAACCAGTACCAGCGATTGAATCCCGGTGTGCTGCGCGAGGACCCCAGCCGCCTCACCGCATTCAGCCGCGGTCAATATCGTGCCCGCCGCCAGCCTGTCGCGGAGAAAACGCTCGTTGAGCAGTCGGCGTAGCTCGGGCCCACAACCTCGCGGGGTGCGGTCGCGCTCGAAGCTGACCAGGCAAGCATTGGCCAGCCCCAGGACATTGCGTACCGCCTGTGCAACCTCGGCGGCGATCGTTTCCAGGTCCAGCGAATTCGTGATGGCACGGCCGACACGGTACAGGGTGTCGATTTCCGACAGGCGCTTGCGCTCCAGCGAGCGCCCCACCGCCAGCTTGAGGTCGGCAACGTCCAGCGGCTTGAGCAAGTATTCGTAGGCGCCCAGTTGCAACGCTTCCACAGCGGAATCCAGCGACCCGTAGCCGGTGATCATCACCGTGACCGTATTGGGCGACCGCTTGCGCACCTCTCCCAATACCGCCAGGCCGTCGATTTGTGGCATGTTGAGGTCGGTGAGCACGAGATCGTAGTAGCGCTGGCGGATAGCCTCCAGCGCGGCTGCGCCGCCGGCCATGCCCTGCACCTCATAACCCTCCTGCTCCAGGATGGAGGTCATGGTGAAGAGCACTCCGGGCTCGTCATCAACCACTAGGATCTTGGGTTTCTGGTTGTCCATGTTCGGTAGGGCCGGTTAAGAACGTTGGACGAACGAGCGGCTACTCTTCCTTGGATGCAGCTTTGCGGCACAGCGTTACGGAGAATGCGGGCTCGCTCCCCGTCCCGGCGGGCGAACCTAAGGTCTTCGCCCTCGGACTTTCCCGCGCTTGACGATTGGCTACGCCGTCTTCAGCTTGGTGGGCATGAAGTGGTAGGGCGGCCAGGGGCCGCTGATGGCAATCTGGCAGTCTTTCAGCTGCCGGGTGGCAGCGTTGTATCGGTTTTGATATTTGGGAACGGATTTGTGGTCGATGAGGTGGGCGATATCGATGAGCATGCCGCCGGAATCCTTCTTACACGAGACGTCCTGTTCCAGCGGGCTAAAAAGCTTGTGCACCTGGACAGATATGGCGCGGGCCTTGGTTTGTCGCTCCCGCACTCGTGACGCCTGTTCTCGGAGCTTGACGAGATATTCGCCGCCGGCGGTGGCAGGCAGCACGATGTCTGTCATGGCCTCGCGCAGCGACCCGTCCTTTATCACCAGCTTGAGGTGCATTTCCGCCTTGCCGCGCAGCCGCACCACGGTGTCCGTGAACGCCTTGCGATTCATGCGCACCGCGCGCCGCAGCGCATCGTCGGTCTCAAACACCGCGCCGAAGCGGAAGGGAAGCACGGTGGTGTTGCGGAAACAGTCGCTGACCACGCGGGCGTGGTCCAGCACCGCGCGCTGATCCAGTTCCCCGGTTTGGGCGTAAGCGCTGACGATGACCGCAAATTCGCCGCTGGGATAACCGAAGACCTGCGCCCCGCCTATGCCTTTCAAGCCCTCGATGGGAAACGGCCTGCGTGCCCGAGTTGCTCCATGGAAAGCCTGCTGCTCCGTTATGCAGTATGCATACCACGCCATGTCAGTAGCTCCGATTTACATGCTGACGCTATGCGACGCATCAGCCGAGGGTCGACGGACCGACAATCATGTGGAAGATACGGGCCAGCTGGTTAGCGAAGAGAATGGCGATCTGTCGAAAGCCATCCCCAGCTATGCTATCTCGCGTGCAGGAAAATAGCAACTAATTCGGGGCAAGAGGCCGCACTCGCCGCCCTGACTGGCCTGTGGAAATCGAGGCCGGGCAAGCACGAGAGTTGCCAAAGCGCTGCCGAGTAACCAATCTATGTACCTGGCCTACGCATCCAATTACCCCGTAGTCGAAGGGCACTGCGATTCTGCATAGGTGGAGCACGGTACTCACATGGGGCACAATGTGCCGTCGCGCGCACAGGTTTGCAGGACGTTTCTTGTTTCTCGCGGGTCCTGCTGAGGCGCCCAAGTTGCCGCCTGGTGGAACTCTGGTGGCCACCTGTAACGAAAATACCCGGTCGGGGGATCCTGGAACCCGGGTTGCTTTTCCAGTGAAGAGGATCATCGCCCTGCATGGCCTTTGATTTCGAAACCGGCGACTCTTGCCCTCCTGAGAAGTTCGCCGTCGAAGTGTTTTCCGACATAAGCCAGCAGACTATCCAGCAGCGCTGGCGGGAAGTGAACGCGCTGCTGCGCTTGAGCATGCTTTCCGGCCTGCACATGCAGGTGGATGGTACGCTGAATATGCTGTGTGATTTCGCAGGCGAGGTCGCCGCCTACGACCGTGCGCTGGTGTATTTCTGGGATGAAACTGAGGAGCACCTGCAGGCGCGAGTGGTTCGCGGCCTGGAGCAGGTTTCCCCGGAAGTATACGCGCGCGGCAACATCTTCCACTTCTGGGCGACCAAATATGGCCGGCCGTTGCTGGTGGCCCGCGGCCACAATGTACTCGCCGACGCCTTCCTTGCATCCGTCCACGCCGCCAGCGCACTGGCGGTGCCATTACTGGTCAGCAACCGCGTGTTCGGCTCCCTGCAGCTGTTCTCGTCCTCCCCCGAGGCCTTTACCTGCGAGGACGCGCAACTGCTATGGATCTTGTCCCTGGTGGCGGAGAGCCTGCTCACCCGCGAGTATGCCAACGAAGGCCTCATTCGCTTTGCCTTCACCGATTACCTGACCGGGTTGAAGACGCGCGGCTATTTCGAGCAGCAACTCGAGCTGGAGATCAAGCGCTCGGAGCGCAAGAAGCAGAACTTTGCCCTGCTGATGATCGACATCGACCACTTCAAGCCGCTCAACGACCGCTACGGTCACCACGTCGGAGATCAGGTGCTGCGCGACGTGGCCGCCCTCCTGGTGAAGGACATGCGCGAGGTGGATACCGTGGCGCGATACGGGGGTGAGGAGTTCGTGATCATCCTGCCCGAAACGTCGGCTTCTGGCGCTAGGTTCGTGGCCGAGCGCCTGCGCCGGGCGGTGGAGCAGGCCAAGTTCTTCGCAGGATCGCCGCGGGCTGTCGAGCATCTGACCATCAGCATTGGCATCGCCGTCTTCGACACCGACGCGCAGTTCAAGCGCGATCTGATCGAGTTTGCCGACGCCGCCCTCTACGCCGCCAAGAGCCAGGGACGCAACCAGGTGGTGCTGTACTCCGACCTCGCCATGCGCCAGCGCAAGGAAGTCTCGTGATTGGTGCTGTCGAGGAGCGAGGCTCGCAAGCCTTGGACTAGATGGCGGCGATGGCATTCTTCGCAGTGCCGCGCGCCTGCAGTTCAGCGGCTATTACGCGCTGCATTTCGTCAATGGGCGCGGGCTTTCCCGTCCAGATCTCGAATTGCCGGCCGCCCTGGTGCACGAACATTTCCGCACCCGGGATGATCTGCAGCCCTTTGGCCCGCGCCATCTTCACCAGCTTGGTTTCCGCGGGCGTGTAGACCATTTCCATCAGGTAACGCGCATTCAATTCTTTTTCATTCAGTGGCGCCTGCGTGGCGCCGTTCATTCCCACCGGCGTGGCATTGATGATGACGTCGAACTGCATCTTGCGCACCTGGGTGCGCGGCAGGAAGCGGGCGCGCGCCTGGCGGGCCAGCTTTTGTCCCACCGCCGTGGTGCGATTGATGACGTAGACCTCGGCGCCACGCTCCTTCAGCCCGAAGACGGCAGCGCGTCCTGCGCCGCCTGCACCCACAACCAGCACCTTGGCGCCGTTGAGCGCCAGGCGCTGCTCCAGGGGGCGAACGATCCCGGTCACGTCGGTATTGAACCCGTAGAGCTTGCCGTCGGCGGCGCGGATGACGGTGTTGCACGCCCCGATCTTTTCCGTCATCGCATCGGTGCGGTCGAGATGGCGGAGGATCTCTTGCTTGTAGGGCATGGTGATGCTCAGGCCGTGCAGGGGAATATCGCGCACGCAGGCCAGCAGGTCAGTCAGCTTCTTGGCATGCAGGGCCAGATACACGCCGTTGATATTCTCGCGACGGAAGGCGGCGTTCATCATGAGCGGGGAAAGCGAGTGCGCCACCGGGTCACCGGCCACCCCGTATACTTTGGTGGCCGCGTCCACCAAGTCGATGCGGTAGACCTCGCGCAGTGTGCGTCCCGAGATCTGACCTGGGGCCGTTTCCTCGCCCTCCGTTGCCGCGGCAAAGGTGAACACGCTTCCCGCCCGCACCCCCAGCACCCGGCTGATGATCCCTTGCTCACCCATGCACAGGCCGATCATGGAGTACTTGTCGCTGTGCGCGTGCAGGAACTTCATCATGATTACGTTGTCGTAAAGCGACTCGGCGGTGCTGACGACCTTGTAGAAGTCGGCCGGGATGGCACGCATCTTGGCGAACACGGCTTCCAGTTTTCTGGTAGCGCGGAAGTCGTGATAGGAGAGCACCAGCGCCGCGAGGCTGCGCAGCCGCTCCACCTGATCGGGCTTGAGTTTCTGCGCGCTCTGCAGTTCGAGGTCAACCAACTGGCAGCCCGCGCGTGCCGCCTTGGTGAGGATGTCGAGCTGCGCTGAAGCCGAGCCACGAAATTTTCCCCCGTTGACCGCCCGCCGGCAGGTGGCGATGGCCAGCACCTCCGGGCGATAGTCCAGGAAGCGGCGCACTTGGGCAATCGCTGTCCCAGGCTGCCGTACGTAATCTAACCTGAACTCAATAAAGGGGTTATCCCGTGCCGCCGATTCTGCCTTGGTGAGCATCTCAGCGGCAGTCTTGCCCACCACGGCGATGCACAGGCGGGGCAGCCGCAGCGGCAAAAGCCGCGGATATGCAGGCGTGGCCAACATATCGTGAGTGGCGCGACATATTACAGGCGCACCACAGACGATGCAACAAGGGAACGCGTTTCACCGCGGGACATGTACGGAAAACGTATCTTGCTGGTAAGAAGGGTTATCTTGACCCCCTGTACCCCCTCCGCTAGGCTCAACCTGAGATTCCCGCTCGCGGCCTCAGGCGGACTTTCTGCTGAGGTCGCCGCAGTGGTCCTGCGTCGGCGGTTGCTGCCCCTGACGCAGGGAATTGGGGAGGAAAAATGTCCAGAACACTCCTTCTGCTCGCAATGCTGACCACCCTGGCTGTCGCTCAGGAAGACGCGGCCGAAATGGCCCAGAGCCAGGCAGTTCCGGCCACCACCGGTATCGTCGAACGCCCGGAGGGGCCGACTTATTCGGACCTTTATTGCGCCGGCTTCATCACTCCCGAGCGCATCTCCGATGACGTTTTCGTGGCCGGCGGCTGGGCGTCGCCGCACCAGACGCGCTTTGTCGAGCGGGAGTACCTATACCTGAAGGGCAGCAGCTTCGAAGTGGGCTCGCGTTACACCATCCTGCGCCGCCTCCGCGATCCCAACCGGCATGAGCCTTTCCCCGGCCAGCGCATGCTGGTGCGCAAAGCAGGGCAGCCCTATGCGGAGCTGGGGCGGGTGCGTGTGATCGGGATGAAGGGCAACATCGGCATCACCGAAGTTGAGTTCAGTTGCTCCGACCTGGTGCCTGGCGATCTCGCCGTGCCATTCGCGGAGAAGCCGCAGATCAACTTCCGCCGCGCCACCACCTTCGACCGCTTCGCTCATCCCAACGGCAAGCTGACCGGACGTATCGTCATGGCCCAGGGATTCGACAGCATGGTGGGCGCTGGGCGAACTGTGTATCTCAACGTCGGCTCTAACGACGGCGTCAGGACTGGCGACTATTTCCGCGCCTTCCGCACCTATGACCTGGTGCGCAAGCATGAGGCGGATTCGCTTTCCTTCCACGCCACCACCACGGAAGACACGCAAAAAGAGCCGCGCCGCTTTCCTACATCCAAGCTCGAGGACTTTCCGCGCATCAGCCTGGGCGAGATGGTAGTGATGCACGTCACCCCGACCAGCTCCACCGCCCTGATGACGCTCTCCATTGAAGACATTCAGGTGGGCGACGGAGTCGAGCTGGAGTAGGCGTCGGACCGCACTCTGCTGCGGAACGGCTGCAGTGTCGAGGACGGCAGTGGCGGCTGCTTTAGGTCATGATTCGAACCACCGCCCTGGGTAGTAGCTCATGTCTGGCCGCCTTACCCGACTAGCTGTGCGCGCCCTCGATCGCGCCGCCAGGATCTTTCCCACCAAAAACCAGCAGGCTGAGCACCTCATCACCGGCACGCGCGGGGAAGAGGACGCGTACTTCCATCTGCGGCGGCTCGGCTACACCATCGTGGCGCGCAACTATCGTTCGCCGGGACATCGCGGCGAGATCGACCTGGTGGGCTGGGATGGCGAGGTGCTGTGCTTTATTGAGGTCAAGACGCGTACGTCGCGAGAGGTCAAACCGGCGGAAGCGGCCGTGGACCGCGACAAGCAACGCGACCTGGTGGCCGTCGCCCGCAGCTACCTACGACGCCACGGCAGCTGCCAGAGTCACCGTTTCGACATCGTGAGCATCTACTTTGACAAGGACACCGTCCCTACGGAGATTACCCTATTCAAGAATGCATTCTCCATGGCGTAAGATAAACAGTGAACCTCCTCCTGCCGAAAGGAATCAAACGACTTGCCTGAACTGCGAAAGGATCCTATTACAGGGCGCTGGGTGATCATCGCCACCGACCGCGCCAAGCGTCCGACGGATTTTTCCCGCGAGCCGGTCCGGATGAAGGGCGGCTTTTGCCCCTTCTGCTACGGCAACGAAGCCAAGACGCCGCCCGAGGTGCTGGCCTACCGGCCGTCAAAGAACGGCGGCCCGCCTGCAGAACACGACTCGCCCGGTTGGACAGTGCGCGTGGTGCCCAACAAGTTCCCGGCGCTGGGCATCGAAGGGCAGCTCAACCGCCAGGCCCAGGGCATGTTCGACAAGATGAACGGCCTGGGGGCGCACGAAGTCATCATCGAGACCCCCGATCACAACCTGACTCTGGCGACCCTGCCCGAGAAGCGCGTCGAGGACGTGCTGTGGGCCATGCGTGACCGCATCCTCGACCTGCGCCAGGACAAGCGCTTCAAGTACATCCTGCTGTTCAAGAACCACGGTGAGGCGGCGGGGGCGTCGCTGGAGCACGCGCACTCGCAACTGATCGCGCTGCCCATCCTGCCCAAGCAGGTGATCGAAGAACTGGAGGGCGCCAAGCAGTACTTTATCTACAAGGAGCGCTGCGTCTTCTGCGACATCATTCGCCAGGAGATGGAAAACGGGGTGCGCGTGGTTGGCGAGAACGCCGACTTCCTCACGCTTTCTCCCTACGCGCCGCGCTTTCCGTTCGAGACCTGGATCTTGCCCAAGCGGCACGAGTCGCATTTCGAAAATTCGCCATCGCTGGTTTATGAAAGCCTGGCCAAGGCGCTGCGCGCGCTGCTCATCAAGGCTGACCGCGTGCTGGAAAATCCGGCTTACAACCTGGTGATCCACAGCTCGCCGGTGCAGGATCCCACGCTCGAGCACTATCACTGGCACATCGAGTTCATGCCCAAGCTGACCAAGACCGCCGGTTTCGAATGGGGCACGGGCTTCTACATCAATCCCACGCCACCGGAAGAAGCGGCCAAATTCCTGCGGGAAGCACCGGTGGAAGCGCTCGAGCCGGCAGTGGCGCAGCGCTGAACCGCTGAAAAACTGAGAAATTTTGGGCCGGCTCCACTCGGAGCCGGTTTGTCTTTGCAGCGCGATTCCTGCGATACCCCTTCCCCCGTGCCGGGTCGGTTTGCTACCGTAGAATCAAAGACTTGCGAGGCTCGATACCTTAGATATCCGAACTTTCAATGGCTTACAGGCGAGATATCGGAGATCCTTTGGCCCAGCGCAATAGCAATTAGATATATAAATCTTAACCTAGTATATCTAATTAGGGGCCATGCTGTCAAGGCGAGAAGGGGTTAACGCGGACCATTCCCACACCTTTTCGCCAAAGGGGCACAAAGGGCGGGGACCCTCGCTGTCTTCTTGTGAAGGAAAGGTGGGCCACCCGCCCTAGGCTTCAACGTTCGACATCGAAATAGATGCGCGTGGTCGCCCTGAACTCGCTGATCTTCTTCCCATTGAGTATCATCTCGAACTCGGCCACCCGCGCCCACTTCATTCCGCGCACGGTTCTTGC
>DASYTX010000238.1:0-4114 GCA_036001865.1 Terriglobales bacterium | reverse complement strand
CAGACCTTTGGCCCGCTCAAGTTCCCCACTGTGTGGCGCAACCGGCTGGCGGGCGACACCGCCAGCGACATGAAAGTCAGCGACGTGGCGGTCAACACCAAGCTCGAGGACAAGGCCTTTGAAATCCCCGAGGGACTGGAGAAAGCCCCCACACCGCCTCAGGAACAGCCCATCACCGTCAGTAAGCTGGCCGACGACGTGGTGCTGGTCCGCGACACGGGCGGCGGCAACTACAATGTGCTCGCCGTCGGCTTCAAGGACCACATCCTGGTCGTGGAAGCTCCCCAGAACAGCGGCGCCACCGAAACCGCTATGGCGCGCATCAAGGAGGCGCTCCCCGGCAAGCCCATCAAGTACGTCGCCATTACCCACCACCATAGCGACCACTCTGGCGGCCTGCGCACCTTCATTGCCGAAGGCGCAACCGTGGTCACCACGCCCGGCAATCGCCGCTTCGTGGAAGCCATGGCGGCATCGCGCCAGAACGATCGCCTCAGCCGCTCTCCGCGCAAGCCCATCATCGAGACCATCGAGGGCAAGAAGCGCGTCTTCACCGACGGCGAGCAGGTGGTCGAGCTGCACGACATCGGCCCTAACCCGCACGCCAAGGAAATGGTCGTGGCCTACCTGCCCAAGCACAAGATCCTGTTCCAGGGCGACCTCTTCAATCCTCCGATTGAAGGACCCGTAGGCGCCGCGCAGGATGGCACCGTTCATTTTTCCGAACAGGTGAAGAAGCTCGGCTTCACCGTGGACAAGCTGATCGGAGTGCACGGGCGCGACGCGACTATCGCAGAATTGCAGAAGTCGATCGAGGAACGCGTCGCCATGGACCGGCGCGGCTCTTCGCCTGCCGGCGCTTCACGCACGCAATAGCTGAAATCCGTGTAGCCCAGCCGCCCTCGGCTGGGCTTTTTCCGAGGTTGTGGCCCGGAGCCGTCCCGGGCCTTTTTCTTTCAGCCTCGGAGGGATCGCTGCTGCTGGTGCATTATGGTGCATGTTGGTGTACTATGCAGCTATGGGCAAGTCAGAAAAATCTTCCATCCGCCAAAGTGTGTCGCTCCCTGCTCCCGTCGCCAAGCAAGTGCGCGTCATCGCTAAGACTCGAAGAACCAGTGCGAACCGTGTCCTCGTGGACCTGATCGAAGCTGGTCTTCGGGCGAAAGAGGCCGAACGGAAGCGGTTCCTTGCGCTCGCCAACCGCCTCAGCGAATCTCGTAACCCTGCTGAGAAGCAGCGGCTTAAAGAGGAACTGGCACGCATGACCTTCGGTGAGTAATGCCGAAGGTCCAGTGGACAAATCTCCCCCCAGCTCTCCGACAGCACCTTTTCGATCGGTTGGCCGAACGCAAAATCTCCGCCGAGGACCTCTACCAGCTCAAACTTTGGCGGGAATCTGAACCCGAAGCTCCTGACGGACCCTGGTACAAGGATTTTGGATCTTTCAAGATTTGCGGAGAGGGCAAGTTCCCGAAGACCTTTCTCTTGAAAGGCCAAGCGGCGAAGGGCAAGCCACTGTAGTCCCACCAGAAAGGCGAAAGGGGGCGCGGCTTCCAGCCGCGCCGTACATGCGCCCTTCTCTCCTTGTCATCCCGAGCCGCGTGACCCGAGCGATGCGACGGAGCGCGAGTCGAGGGACCCCTACCCCCAGAACCGACGCTGGCGGGAGGGCGCGACTTTATTCGTGCCGAATCGCGTCGCATGGAAACACGGCTTCAGCCGCTGAGGTACTGCTGCAGCGCGCTCGGATTAACCCGAAACCTGGGACCGAGCACGCCACAGCCCGCGTAGCGGGCGGAAGGGAATAGCCCCGGGCGGAAGCCCGGGGTAAAGATTGAAAAAATGAGCCAGCCCCGGAGGGGCGGCACAAAATAAACTTGACAACTCTATCACAAAGATATTATTATAAATTAACTTATATCTCTACGAGATACACCCTCCAAGCCTTTGGAAAACAAGATATTTGGCCGAAAATACCCAGCTAAGCTGCTGATTCCAAAGGATCGAGGGATGGGGGTGCCCCTACGCCCAGTACGTTCGGTCCAGCGTCCGGTACTGGATGGCTTCGGCAATATGCTGCGACCCGATGCCCTCGGCGCCGTTGAGGTCGGCGACCGTGCGCGCCACCTTCAGAATGCGGTCATGGGCGCGCGCGCTCAGTCCTTGCTGCTGCATGGCGCGCTCCAGCATGCGCTCACAGTCCGCCGAGAGGTCGCAGTAGGTCCGGATCTGCCGGGGCGCCATCTGCGCATTGCAGTAAATCTTATCGCTGGCGGGGGCAAAGCGCGCGAGCTGCACTTCTCGGGCGCGTATCACGCGTTCGCGGATCTGTTCCGAGCCTTCCGGGCTGGCGCCACTGCGCAATTCCTTGTACTTCACCGCCGGGACATCGATGTGGATGTCGATGCGGTCCAGCAGCGGCCCGGAGATCTTCGACACGTAGCGCTGGATCATGGCCGGCGTGCAGTGACACTCGCGGGAAGCGTCGTTGTAGTAGCCGCACGGACACGGGTTCATGGCAGCGGCCAGCATGAACCGTGCTGGGAAGGTCAGCGACATGGCGGCGCGGGCGATAGACACCGTGCCGTCTTCCAGCGGCTGGCGCAGCACTTCCAGGACGTTGCGCGGAAACTCCGGCAGCTCATCGAGGAAGAGCACGCCATTGTGCGCCAGCGACACTTCGCCCGGCCGCGGCACCGCGCCGCCGCCGATCAGTCCTGCGTCCGAGATGGTGTGGTGTGGCGCACGATGCGGGCGCGCGCCCACCAGCCCCGCACCGGCATCAAGCACGCCAGCCACGCTGTGAATCTTCGTGGTCTCAAGCGCTTCCTCAAACGTAAGCGGCGGCAGGATGGTGGGCACGCGCTTGGCGAGCATGGTCTTGCCCGAGCCTGGCGGTCCGATCATCAGGATGTTATGTCCGCCGGCAGAGGCCACCTCCAGCGCCCGTTTGGCGGTGTGCTGCCCGCGGACATCCTTGAAGTCCACCGCGAACTGGCGCGACTCGTTCAGCACCGCCTCAGGATTGACCTGTACCGGCGCGCCGATGCCATTGGGAGAGTTAAGAAGTTGGACCACATCCAGCAGCGATTTGACCGGATAAACCGACACGCCGCTCACTACCGCGGCTTCCTTGGCATTGACCTCAGGGACGATCAGTCGGGTGATCTTCCTCGCGCGCGCCTCGATGGCGATAGGCAGCGCGCCGCGGATACCGCGCACCCCGCCATCCAGCGACAGCTCGCCCACCATCAGGCAATCGGTGACTTCCTTGCAGTTGAGCCCGCCATACGCCCCGACGATACCCATGGCCATGGGCAGGTCGAAGCCGCTGCCTTCCTTGCGGATGTCGGCAGGTGCCAGATTGACGGTGATGTGGGTCGGCGGGATGTCGTAGCCGCAGTTCTTCAGCGCTGCCTTGATGCGTTCCCGGCTCTCGCGCACTGCCGCGTCGGGCAGACCTACGGTGTGGAAATGGTCCTCATTGGTGCGGATGCCGGAGACGTCGACCTCGACCTCGATCACACTGGCATCGATGCCATACACGGCAGCGCTAAGGGTTTTGAAGAGCATGGGCGCCGAGAGCAACTATAGTCCGAGCCCGACAGCGCCGGAGGTAACCAAAGTAATGCGGAGTGCGCCGTCCTCGGTCTCAGGCTCGGTACAGCGGCGGGCGGATGCCGCTGAGGCGCAAGTAAACGATGGTCTGGCCACGATGGTGGGTGGTATGGTCCAGCAGGAAACGCAGCACCCGGCGCTTGGAAACGTCGCGGTTGGCGAGGAAGCGTACCCGCGCCTCCAGCACTCCGTCATTCAACTGCCCTGCTCCCTTCTCCACGTACTCGAAGGCGTCCTTCAGATCGACCATGACGTCGGCCTTGGATTTGACCACTTCCTGGCCGGCCTCGCTGAGGGTATTGGTCGCGGCGCGCTTGCTCTCCACGAAAAGTTCGAAGATGCCGCGCGCCGACTCGGCGATGTGCACCATCTGCTGGCCGAAGGTGCGCATCTCCGGCACCGGGCGAAAAAAGTACTTGGCCTCCGGCATGGCCTGGGCACACTCCAGCGTGTAGGCGCTGGAGAGACGGATCTCGTCCACGAAATCGCTGAGGTA
>DASYTX010000237.1:0-3237 GCA_036001865.1 Terriglobales bacterium | reverse complement strand
GGCGATCTGGCCGACCGCATGCTGGCAGCCCTCGAAGCGGCGCAAACCGCCGGCGGCGACATCCGCGGGCGGCAGTCGGCGGCGCTGGTGGTTGTAACCGGTAAGCCGACAAGGAAGTCTTGGCAGGACCGCACCTTCGACCTGCGCGTCGACGATCACCCCGAGCCGCTCAAGGAGCTGCGCCGCCTGGTCACCATCCAACGCGCCTACAACCACATGAATGCGGGCGATCTGGCGGTCGAGCACAAGGACACCGACGCTGCGCTGCGCGAATATGCCGCCGCTGAGCAGCTTGCCTCCAGCGCCGAAGGCATTCCCGCCAGCCGCCTTGCCGAGATGAGGTTCTGGCACGCCGTGGCGTTAGTAAACATGAAGCGGGAGGACGAAGCGTTGTCCCTTTTCCGCAAGGTGTTTGCCATGGAAAATGGCGAGAACTGGCGCACACTGACGCCGCGCCTGTCCAAGGCGGGCCTGCTGCCCGATGAGCCCAAGCTGATCGACCGCATTACGGGTTTGAAGTGACTTGAAGTAGAGGGTTCAAAGTTCCCGCCGACATCGAAGAGGCTATACTCATGGGGATTTTTGAATCCTTCGGGCTCAAAAGCTAAGAGCCAACAGCCAAAGGCCAAGGGCTTCTTTTCTCATGCTGCTGCACGGCATCTTCCCGCCCATCACCACGCCCTTCTATTCGGACGGCAGCGTCTACTTCAAGAAGCTGGAACACAACGTCGCCCACTGGTCGAAGACGCCTGTCGCCGGCATGGTGGTTCTGGGTTCGACGGGAGAGTCCGTCATGCTCTCCGACCAGGAGCGCTGCGACGTTCTGAAGTGCGCTCGCGAAGCCTGCGCGCCGGAAAAAGTTTTGCTGGCCGGAACGGGCATGGAGTCCGCAATCGAGACGCTGCGCCTGACCGAGTACGCTGCCTCGCTCGGCTACGACGTTGCCATGGTGCGCACGCCGCACTACTACAAGCGGCAGATGCAACCGAAGAACATGCTGGCCTTCTACCGCACCGTGGCCGACCAGTCGCCCCTGCCCGTTATCATCTACAACTTCCCCCAGGCCACGGGCTACGACATCCCGGCCGAGATCGTCATCGAATTGGCCGAACACCCCAACCTGATGGGCATCAAGGAGTCGGTCGGCGACGTGGCGAGAGTTAGGAGGCTGGTCGAGGGAACACGACACGTCAGGCGCGAGGCTACGGTCACGGAAATCTTCAACGCGGTCACGCCCCGCATGCTGGCGCAACCGCAGGTGGCTGCGGGTGGAGAGATGGTCTCGGCGGCGTCGCTGACCGGCGGCACGGTTTCGGTCGAAGCCCCGCCCAAGCTGAAGACGCGCAGCAAAGAAGTCGGTTTCCAGGTGCTGGTCGGGGCCGCGCACCAACTCAAGGACTCACTCGACGCGGGCGCGGTCGGTGCCATTCTGGCATTTGCCTGCGCCGCACCGACAGCGTGTTTCGAGATTTACGCGGCTTGGAGGGAAGGCGATGCCGAACTCGCCCGCGAAAAGCAGGAGCGCATCGTACCGGCGGTGTGCCGGGTGGTGGCCGAGCTGGGCATCTCCGGCGTCAAGTACGGCATGGACCTGAACGGCTACTACGGCGGCCCCCCGCGCCTGCCCCTGCTGCCGCTCACCGCCGAAGAAAAGGCCGAAGTCGAGCGCCTGATGTTGGACATCCGTAACTAGCCCGCCGTGTTCTGCGCGTGGAACAGATCCGCCTGATTGCTTGAGGCGTCCGCCGACCTGTGCTAAACACCCGCTATGCTATCCCTGAGATCTTTCATCGTCGCTGTGGCAGTGCTTGCTGTTGTGGCGTCGCCGGCATTGACCAAGGACGTCCCCGTTGAGCTCACCTGGCCACCCGGCGGCAATCCTGCCCTCCGTCTCACGTTTGGCAAATTCAAGCAGACGGGCAGCTTCGGCAACCAACAGAACTACACGATTGAGGTCGCCGCAAATAACTTGTGGAGCAAGGTGTTCGACGGCGTGTTCACATTGTTGATCTTCGACAGCAACAATGTTCGCATCGGCGAAGGGTGGATCAACCTAAGCCGGTTGCGGCCCGGCGAAACCGCGAAGTTTCCAATCCACGTCAGTACGCTGGGCAAGCCGGCAACGTTTGCCCTGGAGGCGCGAGAGGTGCCGCCCGATTTCCGGGGGCAGGCGCCTCCGAAGATCGTGGGCATCACCGTTTATTCTGTGCCCTCAGGCGCACCCCTTAAAGTGGACGGTAAGGAAGTCGGCACAACTCCGATTGAGATCAAGGTGGGGGTGGGGAAGCACGAGCTGGAGTTCAGCTTGCCTGGCTACCACACTGGTCGTTTCCCATTAGTGGTCACCGAGGAGCAAGTCAGCGGCGGCAGCGTAACCTACGAGCTGGGAGGTATCGCGCACGATACCGTAGAGCTGCGCGACGGTTCCAGCATCACTGGCGACCTGCATTACGTCGATGCCGACAAGGTCGTGGTGCAAATTGGCGGCGAGATGAAGTCTCTCGACCGCAATCTGGTTAAGCGAATCTTGCTGGTGCAGCGGGCCAAGGTGCCCCAACCTTAGGGGGACATTTGTCCTCCGAAATGGCCCGTGGAAGCCGCAGCGACAGAACTGACTTGACTGAAGGGGGCGGACGTCGTTAGAGTATAGAACGAACGTTCGGTCGTATGCTCCGGCCGTCGTCTCTCATGGCTACCGCTGCTGCCATTGCCGTTCGAAGTGGGTCCCGTCGTGGCAAAGCCGTCTCGCTCCCCACCCGCAACGGCTCCCGCGAGCGCTTCGATCGGCGCGTGGAGAAGATTCTCGCTCACGCCACCGCGGTGTTCTGCGAAAAAGGATATGAAGGCGCTTCCATGCGTGACCTCTCGCGCGCCACGGGCATGTCGCTGGCCGGCCTTTACCATTACTTTGCGTCCAAGGAAAGGCTGCTCTACCTCATCCAGAAGCACACCTTCTCGACCATACTGGAGAAGCTGCGGCAGCGACTGGAAGACACAAACGATGCAGAGCAGCGGGTGCGGGCCTTCATTGAGAACCACCTGGAATACTTCCTGGCCAACCGACAGGCGATGAAGGTGCTGTCCCATGAAGACGAAGTGCTGAAGAACAGCCTTGGAAATGAAATCCGAGCCATCAAGCGCGAGTACTACCGCATCTGCCTGGGGCTGGTGGAAGACCTGAAGCGCGCCAAGAGCGTAGAATTCTCCAGCCGCATAGCCGTGCTCAGTCTGTTCGGG
>DASYTX010000236.1:0-5746 GCA_036001865.1 Terriglobales bacterium | reverse complement strand
CGATGCCCGCCACGTGCGTCCCGTGGAAGCCGTTGTCGGTGCAGGGGTCGGGATTGCCGACGCCCGGGCCCACGGGGACGAAGTCGTTGCCGCGCGCGCAGTCCACGTTGGTGGCCCCGCCGGCAACGCCGTCATCATCGAAGTCGAGATGGTGGCCGTCGACGCCGCTATCAAGGATACCCACATCCACCGCCCTCCAGCCCGCTTGGATGGCATGGGCCTCCGGCGCCTGTATCTGCATCATGCTCCATTGCATGGATTCGAGTGGGTCGGTAGTCTGCTCCGGACCGCCGCCACCTCCGCCCGGATGTGAGAAAGGCGTTGCGCCCCCCGCCTGAATCTCTTGTAGCGTGGCAAACGCCTTCCACTTGAAGTCCTCCCCTACCTCCTCCACGAGCGAGGAGGCACGCAGTATCTGGGCGAACCCGGGGTTGGCGGAGTCCACCACCATGGTGGCGATCTGCCGCGAGAGATCGATGCCTACCGTGCCCCCCGCCGATTTGACCAGCGAGAGCGCCGCTTGATAATTGAGCGCGTAGTTGCCGCCAAGGACGAACGTGCCGTCCGCCGCCTGGCTGGCAGTGAACACTACAATGTAGCGCTTGGTCTGGGCCGTTTCTGCCCGGACAGGTCCCGCCGCCAGGCACATCAGCGCGGCCGCTGTAAGGATTGCTACCACGTTAGTCAGCGCCGGCCACCACAACCGGCGGCCGGTGTACTTGCTATCCATAACGCCTCCAAAGAGATCAGATTGAGGGGCCGTGTGCGGGCCGGGGTTCCGGGGCAATTTGATCGCTCGCCCGGAGGCGCAGCGCGGCAACACTTCACCGTCGGCGTGCTGCTGTCGGGCTGGGCATTGGCAGGACTAGCGATGTCCAACCCAGCTGCTCAGATGGGAGTAGTAGTAGTACGGTTGCCCTGCAGTTGACGACGTGACTGGCCCTGCTCGACTGGATCGCAGGTGGGTGCGAACGTAAGAATTACGCGTTTCTGCTAGTGCACGAAACAGCGGTAGTCGCAGAGAATGCCACCCCTCATCGGTTTGGCTGCTACGACCGGCGACAAGTGGCCGTTCTGCCCCTAGGCCAGGAAGCCCGCCAGCCCTGCGTCCACTGACCGAGGCCAAGCCTGAACCACGCTCATGCGCGTGCCTGGGTAGGGGTGGGGCGCGGCCCCTCCTTGGTTTTGCGCAATAGGGCCCCTTTGCCGCATCCTCGGGACGTGTGGGAACAAGGCGTCCAGCTAGCTCGCCCTACGCTGCCCGCTACAGTCGAAAGGCGGCCCGAGAGCCGGGCCGCCTCGAAGTCAATGAAAACATGGTGAGCGCGGAAGGAATCGAACCTTCAACCTACTGATTAAGAGTCAGTTGCTCTGTCAGTTGAGCTACGCGCCCAGCCCTTGAACGTACGGCGCACAGGGATGGTGGCCGTCGCGGGTACCGAGGGAATCACAAAAGAACCCAGCTTTTACGAGTGTAGCATAGCGAGCTGGCACTCGAATTTATGAGGAGACCACGAGCCGCGCAGAATACCACCTCGCTCGACAGGCCGAAGCTGCACAAGGTCTCCGAAGAGGTGAAGGAATGGGCAGCGATGCTGGCTTGCGAGGTGGCCACCTGGCCCGACGTCCACTCGAAGCCCATGTTCGGGTTGATGAGCTTCTACCGCAACGACAAGATCTTCGCGGCGCTGCCGCGGACGCGCGCCCTGACTTCGCCTCATTCCATCATCTTCAAATTTCATGCCGAGAACGCGGCGACGCGCAAAGCGCGCCAGCAGTTGCAGGACTATCCTGCGGGCCGCTGGTTGTCATTCGAGCTGCGATCGGCTAACGACCTGACGGCGGCGTTGCGCTGGTTGGATCTGGCATATCGCGCGGCAAAGTAACTCTTCCCGAAGGCACTAGAGGCGGACAACTGCTTCCGAGGCGCTGCGCTTTTTCATGCAGACGACGAACCAACTGTCGTCCTTCCGCTCGGCTTGGGTCTCCGCCACATTGCGGAATCTCGCGCTCACGTTTATCGCAAATCGGCCGCGGCCGGCGATAAAGAACTCCCCGGCCCTTGGAAAGAAATTCCACTGGTGCAGGCCGTGGTAGTTTTCCGCTCTGCCTTCATTGATCTTGTGCTCCAGGTATACCCAACAGCCGGGCTTCACCACGCGTAGCATTTCAGAAATTGCCCTGATCGGGTCGGACGAGTGGTCGATAGAATTGCGCGCATGGACGAAGTCAAACCCTGCCGCTGGAAAGATGTCGGTCAGCCCTTCGGCCCGGGCGTAAGTTGTGCGGCAGACCGGCCGGATGCCATGCTTTGATAAGAGCCGGTCGTACTCGACGGCGAGCGGGTCCACGGCCGCAATCTCGATCTTGCGTCCCGCCCACTTCTTGCCGACCACGGTCAGCGGGCCAGCGCCAACATCCAGGACGCGCACCGTGGATCCCGGTCGTGCGTCGATGATTGCGGTGAACTCCTGCTGCAGAGGTAGCTCGGGATCCAGCCGCTGGCGAAACTCATCTTTCCACTCCAGGCCTCCGCTAGCGAGGTATTCGTCCCAGAAGACGACTTCGTCAGCAAGCTGTGCCTGCCACTGCCGGTTCGTTCCGGTGACCGCAATCAGTGCGACTTCGCGTATGCGTCCAAGGCGGCGAGAAAAGGCACGAAGGGGAGAAGTCAGGGTAGGGGTTGCCGCCATGCGAAATGATCATAGCGGTCATAGATCGCCCCGGTCTATGACCGAGCAGGTGGCAGTCTCCGCAAGGTATACATAGGGCCGAGCACAGCCCCTCAGAATTTCCGCGACCACTCCTTGGGCCAGCGCTCGATCACGACCTTCTGGTCGGTATAGAACTCGACCGCATCGCGACCCTGACCGTGGAGCACGCCGAGGAAGCTGTCCTTCCAGCCGCTGAACGGGAAGTAGGCCATGGGTGCGGCCACGCCGATGTTGATGCCGATATTGCCCGCGGGCGCATCGTAGCGGAACTTGCGCGCCGCCGCGCCGCTGCTGGTGAAGATGGATGCGGCATTGCCATAGGGGCTGCGGTTAAGGATTTCGATCGCCTCTTCGACCGTGTCGGCGTGCAGCAGGCTGAGCACCGGGCCAAAAATTTCCGTATTCGTCAACTCGCTGGTCGGGGACACGCCGTCCAGAACGGTCGGCTTGATGAAATTGCCTTTCTCGTAGCCAGAGATCCGGGCATTGCGTCCGTCGAGCAACACCCGGGCCCCTTCCTTCTCTCCTGCAGCGATCAGATTCTCCACCCGTGACTTGCTATCGCGCGTGATCACCGGGCCCATCTGCACGCCGGGATCCAGCCCGGATCCGACTTTCACTGATTGGGCTGCTTCGGTGATGGCGTCCCGGAAGGTGCGCTCCGCCTCGCCTACGGTCACAACCACGGAGACGGCCAGGCAGCGCTGGCCGGCACAGCCGAAAGCGCTGTCGCTGACGATCTGCGTGGTCATGGACATGTCTGCATCGGGCATGACAACGACGTGGTTCTTGGCTCCGCCCTGGCACTGCATGCGTTTGCCGTGGCGCGCAGCTTCGGCGTAGATGTACTTGGCCACCGCGCTTGATCCGACAAAGCTGATGGCGCGCACCCCGGGATGGCTCAACAGGGTGTCTACAGCGGCTTTGGTGCCGTTCACCAGATTGAGGACGCCGGGCGGCAGCCCCAGCGTCTCCATCAGCTCGAAAGTGCGGCGCATGGTCAGCGGGACCTTCTCCGAGGGCTTGAGCACGAAAGTGTTGCCGCAGGCGATGGCGAACGGCAGGAACCAGAAGGGGACCATGCCGGGAAAGTTGAACGGCGTGATGGCCGCGACTACGCCCAGCGGTTGCCGGATCATGATCTCGTCGATGCCGCGGGCGACGTCCTCCAGGTTGTAGCCCTGCATCAGCATGGGGATGCCGCAGGCAGTCTCAACAGACTCGACAGCGCGGCGCATTTCACCTCGCGATTCGGCCAGCGTCTTGCCGTTCTCCAGCGTGATGGTGCGCGCCAGCTCCTCCAGGTGTTCTTCCAAAAGAAACTTTAGTTTGAAGAGGTACTGGACGCGCTCTGCCGGAGGCGTGCGCCGCCATTCGGGAAATGCCGCGCTGGCGGCCTCGATGGCAGCAGCCACGTCTTTCGCAGAGGAAATCGGCACCTCCGCCAGAGTCTCACCAGTGGCCGGATTGACGACGGGGAGGAATTCCGTGGCGGTGGAAGTGATCCATTTCCCCCCGACGTAGTTGTCGAGCCGGGTAATCTGGGTCTGGACGGTAGTGGTCATGGCAGCTCCAATTCTGCTATTTCAGGTTGATCACCAGGACCTTGCGGTCGGTCATCTCTTCGATTGCATAGCGCAGGCCTTCGCGGCCGAGGCCGGAATCCTTCATACCGCCGTAGGGCATGTGGTCCAGGCGAAAGCCAGGGATGTCGCCGGCGATCACCCCACCTACCTCCAGCTCCTCGTACGCCTGGAACAGCAGGCGTGCGTCGCGGGTGAATACGCCCGCCTGCAGGCCATAGGGCGAATTGTTGACCCGGCGAATGGCCTCGGAGAAGTCGTCGTAAGGTTCGACCGTCTTGACCGGCGCGAAGACTTCCTCGCAGTTGACCCGCATCTCGGGGCGAGTGCCCGTGAGCACTGTAGGCTCGAGGAACGGGCCGCGCCGCCTTCCGCCGCACAGCAGCTTGGCGCCCCCAGCGAGGGCTTCTTCCACCCATTGAGCGGCGCGGATTGCGTCCTGCTCGCGAATCAGCGGACCGATGTCCGTGGCCTCGTCCAGCGGGTCTCCCTGTTTCAGCTTCTCGACACGCGCAACAAACTTCTGCAAGAAGGTATCGAAGACTGCGCGCTGGACAAAAATGCGCTGCACCGAGATGCAACTCTGGCCGGAATAGTGGAAGCCGGCGACGCCACAGCGCTCAGCGGCATAGTCGAGGTCGGCATCAGAATGAACGATTGTGCCTGCGTTGCCACCCAACTCGAGCACCACGCGCTTCTTCCCTGCTCTCGACTTGAGCTGCCACCCCACGGTCGCGCTGCCGGTGAAACTCAGCATCTTCAGGCGGTCGTCGCTAACCAGCATGGACGCATCTTCATTGGCTAGGGGAAGGACGTTCAGCCCGCCGGCCGGCCAGCCCGCCTGCTGCACCAACTCGCCGAGCATCAGCGCAGTGAGCGGGGTCTGGGGCGCCGGCTTCAGCACTACTGTGCACCCGCAGGCCATGGCTGGGGCGACCTTGTGCGCCACCAGGTTCAGCGGGAAGTTGAACGGCGTAATCGCGGCAATAGGGCCGACCGGGAACCTCCGCACGATGGCCCACCGCCTGGCGGTGAACTCCTGCAGGTCCATGGGAAGCCACTCGCCGGTAATGCGCGCAGCTTCCTCGGCCGCCACGCTGAAGGTGAAGACGGCGCGATCGACTTCGGCACGCGCCGCCTTGATGGGCTTGCCGGCTTCCAGTGCGATGGTGCGGGCAAAATCTTCACGGCGAGTCTTGATCTCCTCGCTGATGCTGCGCAGGATGCGCTGCCGTTCGAAGGTCGACGACTTACGTGTGACCTCGAAAGCACGCAGCGCGGCGACGATTGCCTGTTCGACTTGCTGCCTGCCCGCCTGGATCACCGTGCCCACGACGCTCTGGTCGTAGGGAGAACGGATCTCAACCGGCCGGCCTTCGGTGAGCCACTGCCCATCGAGCAGGTACCCGGTTGCGCGCGAGACCAGAGAAGCTAGCTCGGACATAGGAG
>DASYTX010000235.1:0-16049 GCA_036001865.1 Terriglobales bacterium | reverse complement strand
CGTCTTGCCCCTCCGTCCACAAGGCGGCATCGCTGCCGTGCTCGAAGACAACCTGTGTGAGGGAGCACTGGCACTGCGGACAGCGAGTCAGAATCTCGGGTACGGGAGGCATGCACTAAAAGATGAGCAGGCGCCGTTCCTTTTTAAGAACCTGGGCACAAGCACTTGCGAATGAGCCACTTGACCGAGCGGGAGTGAGAGCCGTCATGACCCTGGGCAGGATCGATTTCCCGAAATGGGAACTTCGGGAAGGGACCGCAACCGGCGAGTTCTACCTAAATGGTGTTATTTCAATCTGGTAAGAGCGCTGACCAAGGTCAACCCGAGTTCCCGATTTGGAACTGTACCTGTGGTTCCCGACCCTGCGGCAGGCACCAAAAAGGGGCGCATGCTGTCGGCGCCTCTTTTTCTGAACCGCAGCTTCGATGTCAGCGGCGAGTGGTGAGCGGCTGGGTAAGGCGGAAGGTCAGCCGGCGCTCGATCCCGAAGCCTACATCCTTCTTGCCTGTGGCGTAAGCGACGCCGGTGCCACCACCAGCGCCCACCGCGCTGCCAATCAGCGCGCCCTTTCCTCCGCCGGCAACTGCTCCGATCAGTGCGCCCGCGCCGGCGCCGCCGCCGATCAGAGCGATATTGCGCTTCTTGTGCGAGCCACCGGAGGCGAAGATGCTGGAAGTCTCGAGCGGCACCTGCTTGCCGCCGATGGTGATGGCATCGAGGGCGATGCGCAGGTATCCGGAGTTGTGCATCCGCCCGGATTGGCGCGCTGTGACCACGCGGCCGCGCACATCAGCGCCGCGCGGCGCCACCGTCTGCCCTCGGATGACCAATGGCTGATCCAGCACGGCGTCGAAGGTATCGCCCGGCTGTGCGGTCTCGCTGCTGATGGCCGACTGCAATCGCACCGTAATGGGTGTGCCCGCGGGCACGGTCAGCGTTGCCGGCACCATAGAGTTGCTGGGAACGATCCCCTTCTTCTCCGCTTCCTTCTCACTCTGCTGCTGGAAGGGGACCTGCTGAGCGCTGGCCGCCGCCGGTTGGTCCGCTGGTTCTGGGTTGTTCGAAAGCTGACGGCTGCAGCCGCTGGCAAACAAAACCGACAGAATGAGCAGCGGCAACAGCCAGAGCCTGGAATCTCTCATTGCCAAATCCTCCTGACCTACCCTTCCGTGGGAGCACCCCGTCTTCCAGGGTTTAGGCCATGTTTTCAAGGTATTAGGGCCGGCTAGCGGCGAGTAACCATGTACTTTTTGCCGGTAATCATGGGGTTGTTTCGCGGGCGCAGGGGCAGCTCTCAAGCGCACGTGCCGCAGATCGTACCGAACGAATTCGCGGGTGCTACTGGGTTCCGCCGCCGGTGGCGCTGGCGGTGCGCGTAGGAGTTTCTGCCAGTTGATCGGCGTGCATCACTACGCCGTCGAAGTCCGTGGTTGCGAACAGACGCGCACCGCCGAGGGTGATGGCACGCATGCGCCAGGGCGAGTTGCCGGTACGACGCCATGAGCGTCCGCCGTCGCGGCTCTCGAAACATCCGCTGGCGGAGGTGGCCAGCAAGCGCTTGCCCTCCTGGTCGTACACCAGCGAGGTGACGTCGTTGGGCGCAAGGCCGGCCATGACGTGCTCCCAGGTGTTGCCGCCATCCTCGCTACGGAAGGCGCCGCCGCGCGAGGACAGCCACAGCACAGAATCCGGTCCGGTGGCGACGTGGAACAGCGGAGTCACAAACGAGGGCAGCTTGGCTTCGCGCCAGGTTGCGCCGCCGTCCGACGAGGTCACGAGGCTACGAGGCGTGATTGCAGCCATCATCTTGTCAGTGGCGTGGGCATTGACGAACTCACGATGGCCGAGCACGGGCCCGCCGCGCCAGGTGCGGCCGTTGTCCGTGCTCGTGAACAGGCCGTTCGCAGTTGCGGCCAACCACTTGCTGGATAGGACTTCCAGATCCGCCACCCGCACCGTCAGCTCCGAGGTAACGACGCTGGGCGGCAGCGGGCGCGTCTTGGCGCTGCGCTTGGCTTTCGCCTGCTGGCGCGGGATTTCGCGGACCACCCGGTTCAGCGGCGACCAGCGCGCGTGGCCGTCATGCAGGATGAAGATGCCGCGGTTGGTGCCGGCGATCAAGGCGCCTTGGTGCGACTGCCGCAGGCTGAAGATGTCGCGTCCGGCAAGGCCATCATTGACTTGCGCCCAGCTCGCACCCGCGTCGCGGGACATGAAAACTCCCCCGTATTCCTTGTCATTGATCACGCCGGCATAGAGCACGTTGCGATCTTGCCGATCGACGAGCAACGCCGTCACCTGGCGGTGGGCGAAGCCGCGGTTGGAGGCGAGGAACGACTGGCCGCGGTCCTGGCTTATGAGCAGGCCGCTGCGGTCGGTGGCCACCAGGATGCGCTCGGGACGGCGGGCATCCAACATCACATCGTTAACGATGACGTTGGGGCCGGTCAGACGCTTCCAAGTGTGGCCCGCGTCGCTGGTGCGCCACAAGCCTTCGGTGGTTCCGGCATAGACGATGTTGGAGTCGGAGGGATCCTGGGCGAGCACGCGCGTGCGCCGCGCCGAGGAAGGAATGCCCTGCATCTTGCGGAACTGCGCGCCCGCGGATTCGCTCTTGTAAATGCCGGAGCAGGCGCTGGCGTAGACAACGCTCGGAGCGCGCGGGTCGATGATGATGGAGAACACATCGGAATCGTCGATCACGCCCTTCTTGATCGACTGCCAGTTGTGGCCACCGTCGGTGGTCTTCCAGGGCAAGTGCCAGGTGCCGGCGTAGATGACCTCGGGGTCGCGGGGATCGATAGCAATCGACTCGATGTTCTTGATCTCGGCATGGCCTTCGGGCGAGATGCGCTCCCAGTTCAAGCCCCCATCGCGACTGCGGAAGACGCCGTCCAGCGCACCGGCGACGAGGACCATCGGGCTGGAAGCGGCCACGGCCAGGGCGCGGATTGACTTGCCCTGCATGGCGGGAACGCTTTGCCAGGTCTTGCCGTCATCGGTGCTGCGAAACAAGGCCCCGCTGTGGTGCTCGATACTCCAGGCAGCGACGTAGATGGTGCCGGGCTGCGCGGGGTTGAAAACGATGTTGTCGAGCACGTGATGATCGCGGTCGCCCAGGCGGGCGAAGCGCCCCCAGTTGGCGCCGCCATCGTTCGACACGTAAAGCTGTCCGGCACTGGTGCCCAGCAGAATACGGTCAGGATTGCGGGGATCGAGGGCGAGGCTGCGGACGTCGCCGCCGTCGGGGCCGACCGGCGTCCACTGCTGCGCCTGGGTGGCCAACGTGAATAACAGCACTGTCGCAACTGCCGCTGCCCGCGCTACGGCGATCATCGAGCGTGCCCGAATCATAGCAATCCTGGCCTTTCTGGAGATGCGAAAAGACTAATGGGGGTGCTCCAGCCAGATTGCCAGCCGCCTCCGTTACCAGCAAGGTTACGTTGGGGAAAAACCAAGGGGCCGGTGGGACAGCCCAACCGGCCCCTCTTAGCCAGTCACAGCTTTACTGCGGTTTCGACCTCTTGGCCGGAGCGGAAGGCGGCGCAGTAACCACCTGCGTTCCGGGCTCGTCAAAGGTCGCACCCGCGGGAACGAGATAGATGTCGGCCTTCATGCCGGCATTGCTCGAGCTTCGGCTCTCGATGCGACTGGCATCGATGCCCTTCTCATCGACCAAGTACTTGGTGGTGTTCAAGGCGCGCTGTGCCGCCAGGTTCTTGCCCTTCTCCTGGGGATCGGCGTAGCCCACCACCACGGCCGTGGCATCGGCTTCGCGCTGCAACCTGAGGGCGACATCGTCCAGGATGGCCTTGGCGGTGTTGTCCACGCGGGCGCTGTTGCGCTTGAAGTCGATGGAGTTGATCTGGCTGGCCTGCGGCGGAGGAGGAGGTACCTCCACGTTGACCGTAGTCGTGCCGTCGGCGGTCAGGCCGCGGTTGTCGGTGCAGGTAGCGGTCACCGTGATCGGTCCGGCAGGCGCGCCGGCAGTGTCAAGGGTAGCGGTGTTGCCCGTCCCACTTACCTTTCCGCCGCTCGCCGTCCAGTTGGTGATGCTGGTCTCGACGGGGTAGTCGGCAGCATTATCGGGGCTACTGCACTGGCAAGTGATGGTCGAGGGCGTGCCCGACTGCACCGTCCCCGGGCTCGCCGAGCAAGAGATGGTGGGCGGGTTCTTGGGCCGCTCCTTTACGGTGAAGCTGGCGTTGCAGGAGGCGGTGTCCTTGGCGCGCTTGGCGGAGGTCACGGTGGAGCTGACGGTGTAGCTGCCCGGGTTGAGCCCGGCGGTGTCCACAGTCGCCTTAGCTCCCTCGCCCTGGACCTTGCCACCGCTCGCCTTCCAACTGTAGTTGAGCGTGTGCTTGGGATTGAAGTCGCGTGGCGCGACCGTGACTTGCACCGGCTCACCGGCGAACACCGCTGTCGGATTGGCGCTGCAAGCAGCGCTAGGCGGCGTGGGTGGCGGCCCGCCTCCCAAGCGAAACACCAGGCCGGTGGAGAAGGTATAGTTGTTCTGGCGGGTGTCGGCGAACCGGGTCAGATAGTAGTTGAATTCCCCCAGGCGAAGGGCCAAGTGGTCGGACACCACTACATCCAGGCCGCCCCCCAACTTGGCGGAAAAAGCGCTCTCTGACGCGAGCTCGACGCCTCCTTGCTCCGCGTGCAGGTTGGTGAACCCGAACAAACCGTGCACGAAAGGCTCAGCCCGCCCGCTCCTGAGCTTCAGGCGCGGGCCGAAATGGAGGCTGATGGTGCGCGCATCAATGGTGCCGCCGGGGTCGTCAAAGTCCTTGAAGTGACCCTGGAAGTCAATTACGAAGCCGAAGAGGCGGGTGGGGTTAAACGCCAGATCGACGTTG
Source organism: Terriglobales bacterium (assembly GCA_036001865.1). Classification (GTDB taxonomy): domain Bacteria; phylum Acidobacteriota; class Terriglobia; order Terriglobales; family Acidobacteriaceae; genus DASYTX01. The sequence continues at coordinate 11,190 of DASYTX010000235.1, read as the reverse complement.
AAGCCGGCGGGTACAGATGTATCCGCGCCCGCGGCCGCGCCCGACAGGCTTTCATCGATTTTCAGATAGGAATATCCCGCGAAGATTTCAGCCTTGGGAGCACTCTGGTTCTGGGCCATCGCAGGAAGGGCCAACATCAACAGTGAAGCCGTAAACATCAGCAAGTTGCGCATGCCGAATTCCTCCTCGCGTGAGTTAGTTTCCGGCACAAGAAGTCGTTTACCGAAGAATGAGATGCGGGAGACAAAAACCCAGGGCCGACGGCCGGAAACAAGAAACTCCGACCGCGCATTGTACAGGAACGCGGTCGGAGTGCAACAGTCGAGGAGGCTAAAGTTTACTGCTGGCTGACGCGCAGCAGCATTTGCGTGCCGCTGTCCAGCTTCACGTTTTTGCTGGTGGAAGTAATCAGCGAGCCCTGCGTGCTGCTGCTCGCCTCAGAAACCAGGTTCATTCCTGAGATCCCGATCATTCCCCTGCTGTTGGAGTTCAACTGCGTCGCCGCGCTGGCGGTGCTGCCCACGTTGCCGGTGGCGGAGCCAGCAGTGCCCAGCCCTGTATTGGCGGTGCTGCCGACCGTGCTGCCCACGCTGCCGGCCGTATTGTTCACCGTGGAGCCCACGCCGCCCATCACGCCTCCGCCAGCACCGGCCGAGCGTCCGGCGGTGGCCGAGCCCATGCCGCTCATGTCCTCACCCGCGGAAACTGCAGCCGTGTTCTGTGCCGCAGCCACCGCCTGGATCACGGCGTGCATGGGCACTTCCCGGCCATCCTTCAGGACCGCCTTATCGAAGACAATTCCCAGCGAAGATTCGGCGTTGGCCTCGCCCTTGCTGCGGGCTTTTGCCTGAGTCACGTGGCCGATCAGCTTGGAATTCTTCTTGATGATCACCTGGCCGTCGGCTTTGACGTCTTCGGTGACTTTGGCCGTCACCTCGTCGCCTTCCTTACTCTTGCGCGCGTCCACCGGCTTGACCAGCACCGCGCGGAGTAGCGCGCCGCTGCTCAGTTCAGCGTTGCCGCCGGCCGATCCCGAGGCGCTGCTCGAGGCCGACGTGTTCTTCCCGCGCTCCTTATTCTGGCGATTGTCCTGGTCCTTGTGACTCACGCCCAGGTTCTGCGAAGCATTGGCCGAGTTGTTTGAGTTCACGTTCGCGCCGGACTTACTGGCATCCACCGACGTGTTGCTTGTGGCGGAGGCGTTGGTGTTCGAGCTGGCCGAGGTCTGCGCGACCGCTGTCCAGACGAGCACCCCTAGTGCCAGCACTACTATCAGGAAATGCTTAAGCATCTGCCATCCTCCCAAAATCATGGAATCCAGCGCGCGCGAACTGCTCACGGCTGGGTGAAAAGACGTAGTGGCGGATCGTCTTCCTACTCTGATGCGATTCGCAACTGCTGCGTCTATCCTAGAACGCAGGCTTTGCCGGGCCGGCCGTTACTAAAGTACCATCTGGTAACGGTTGTGGGAGTCCTTAAGTCACCGTTCGAAACCCGCTTGCATCCTACCCGGCAGGTACTCGGGTCGCTCCTCCACCAGAGCGCAACGCCGGGAGCGGCTTGTGGTCCCGGAAAGGGACGTTGATAATCTTGGGTCTTCAATGAGCCTGGAAAGAGTCCTCATCGTCGATGACGAGGAAAACGAGCGCACCGGTCTGGCCGAACTGGTGGCCGCCTGGGGCTACCGTACCGAAACCGCCAAGGACGGGCTGGACGGCTTGGAGAAGGTGGCGTCGTTTGGCCCGGAAATCATCATCACCGACCTGAAGATGCCGCGGCTCGATGGGATGGGTCTGCTGGAGCGCCTGGCCGACCAGCCCCAGACCGTTGCCGTAGTCGTGCTTACCGCCCAAGGCACCGTGGACTCTGCTGTCCAGGCCATGAAGATGGGCGCCTATGACTACATTCAGAAGCCCGTCGACTTCCAGCGTCTGAAGAGCATCCTGACCAACGCCTCGCGGCTGCGCGATGCCGCGCTGGAACTGGAGGTCACCCGCCGCAAGCTGCGCGATACCGGGGTGCTTGGCTCTCTGGTGGGCTCGTCGAAAAAGATGCAGGAGATCTATCGCCTGGTCGAACTGGTGGCGCCCAGCACGGCTTCGGTCCTGATCACCGGGGAGAGCGGCACCGGCAAGGACCTGGTGGCGCGCACCATCCACAACCTCAGCCCCCGCAAGAACAAGCCGTTTCTGGCCATCAACTGCTCTGCCATCCCGGAAACCCTGATCGAGAGCGAGATCTTCGGCCACGAGAAGGGTGCATTCACAGGCGCGCTGGAGCGCCGCGCCGGGTGTTTCGAGCTGGCCGAGGACGGCACGCTGTTGTTGGACGAGATTGGCGAGATGCCCAGCGCCACCCAAGCCAAGCTGCTGCGCGTCCTCGAAGACCGCAAGCTGCGCCGCCTGGGCAGCAAGGTAGAAACCACGGTAGACGTGCGCGTGCTCGCCGCCACCAACAAGGTGCCCGAAGATGCGGTTGCCAAGGGTGAGTTGCGCACCGACCTGTACTACCGCCTCAACGTCTTCAATATCCACATGCCACCGCTGCGCGAGCACAAGGAAGACCTGCCGCAACTGGTTGAGTACTTGTTGCGCGAGGTCAGCGACAAGCACCAGCGCCACGTGACCGCGGTCTCCGAACCGGTGATGAGCCTGTTCCACAGTTTCTCCTGGCCGGGCAACGTGCGCGAGTTGCGCAACACGCTGGAGCGCGCGGTAATCGTGTGTGAAGGATCGGTGGTTGAGCAGAAGCACCTGCCGCCGGGCTTCGGCAGCGTTGCGCCGCGGCCGGCGGTGCAGGAAGCCAACGCCGTGCGTCTCGGCGTAGGAACCACGGTGGAGGAGGCGGAGCGGCTGCTGATCCTCAAGACGCTAGAGGCCACGAACAACAACAAGACGCGCGCCGCCGAGATCCTGGGCATTAGCCTGAAGACCCTGCACAACAAGTTGAAGGAGTACGGCGCGGCCGGCAGCGAGACCATCGCCGCAGAGACCAGCGCCTAGCAACTTGTCAGCACTCGGACTTACGTATTTCGCAGCCTCAAATTGCAGCGGCTAAAGCCGCTGATTGTTTCGACCGCAGTTGGCACGACTAAAGGTCGTGCCCTGATACAAAGCACGGCTCGAAGCTAAGAGCCAAGAGCTGCTTCATGCGCTCTCGCGTTCGCCTCAAGACGAAGCTGGTGCTGGCCATCAGTGCCATGGTGGTGGCGCTGGTGACCGGGCTGTCGGCGATCTACCTCTCCCAACTGGTGCGGCACGGGGTGGAAGATTCCTACTTGAGCGCAGAGTTCGTCGGTCATCAGATCTTCCACGCCACCCGGCAGGCACTCGAGGTGGACCCCAGCAGCACGAAGGTTGACCTCGACGACCCGGTCGCGGTCCGCAACTTTGTGGAACAGACGTTGCAGGCCGATCCGGGACTGAACTCACTGCTACAGTCCATCATCGGCTACTCGCCCACCATCTACGACGCCGCCATCGTGGATGCCGAAGAACGCGCCCTGCTGCACACCCAGGCGGAGAAGATCGGCAACAAGGTCCCGCCGCGGGAAAACTTCAGCGTGGTGCGTGATGGCGGTCTTCGGCGACAGGTGGCGGCGGTATTTGGCGAGCCCCAAATTTACGAAATCCGCTTGCCGCTGGAGCGTGACGGCGCCCCCTTCGGCGCCATCCTGGTGCGCATCTCCACCGTCTTTCTTAAGAACTCGCTGCAGCCACAGCTCACGCAGGCGCTGGTGTTCTCCGCGGTGTCGATTCTGGTATCGCTGCTGCTGGCCGCGGGCCTTTCCAACCTGGCGCTCAAGCCGCTGGAAGCCATCAGCCGCCGCCTCGACCTGATGACCGCCGGCCAGATCGATTCCGTCAGCGAGAAGGAGATCGCGCGCAGCGACGAGTACGGTGCGGTCACCACCAAGATCGACCGCCTTGGTCGCCAGATCCGCGACGTCAAGGAAGTCTTCTCCGCGTTGAAAGAAAACCTCGACCAGATCATGGCCAACCTGCAGGACGGCGTGATGTTGTTTACCCGCGACCTGCGCGCGGTACTGGTAAGCGCCTCGGCGGAACGCTTCGTGGGCAGGCCACGGGGCGAGATGCTGGGCCGGCCGGTGGACGAGATCTTTTCGCCCGGCACTCCGCTGGGCCGCCTGGTGCTGGAGGCCTTTGACGCCCGCGACCCGCTGAACCAGCGCGAGGTGGAAACCGAAACCGGGCGGCGGGTGGAGGTCTCGCTCGACTTCATCGAAGAACACGGCGAGCGTATCGGCGCCCTGATTACGCTGCGCGACGCCGAGTCGGTGCGCCGCATCGAGGACGAAATCGAACTCTCGCGCCGCCTCGCCGCCATCGGGCGGCTGACTTCCGGGGTGGCGCACGAAGTGAAAAACCCGATCAACGCCATCGTGGTACACCTGGAAGTGCTGCGCCAGAAACTGCAGCAGGCTGACCCTGACACGCGCCGTCACATGGACGTCATCGGCAACGAGATCCAGCGGCTGGACCGCGTAGTGCAGACCCTGGTGGACTTCACGCGCCCGGTGGAGCTGCGCCTGGCCGAACTCGACTTGCGGCGTCTGCTGGACGACGTTGTGCTGCTGGCCTCACCCGAAGCCGAGCGCCACGGTGTGACCATCGAGCGCGATTTTTCCAATGACGTGCTACCCGTCAAGGTCGATGGCGACCTCATCAAGCAGGCGGTGCTCAACATCGTCATCAACGGAGTCCAGGCCATGCCCCAGGGTGGCACGCTTACCGTGGCCGCCTTTCGCGACAATGATGAAGCGCAGATCGAAGTGCGGGACCAGGGCGCTGGCATTCCCGTCGAGCTGCGCGACCGGATCTTCAACCTCTATTTCACCACCAAGAAGACGGGCAGCGGCATCGGCCTGGCCATGGCCTATCGCGTGATGCAGTTGCACAATGGCTCGGTGGAGTACGATTCGGTGGAAGGACGCGGCACAACCTTCCGCTTGCGCTTCCCCGTCTCCACCCGTGAGTTCGAAGCCCAGCAGGAAGTGGGGGCGTAGGCGATGGCGCGAAGGAACAGGGCCGGCAGTGCAGTGAACGCCCGCAAGCTGCAGGATCTGCCTGGGTTGCGGTACTCTAAGACAGTCATGTTTCTGCGCAATACATTTTTGGTTGTACTGATGGCCGGAGTGCTGTCGCTCTCCGGATGCATTTTCAAGAAGAGAAAGCCGCCGGTGCCGGCGCAAACCCAGCCGCCTCCGATCACCGCGCCAGAACCGGCACCGCAGGAAGCCCAGCCGGCCACCACGGAAGCGCAGCCGCCACCTCCCCCGGTCCAGGAGCCATCCACAGAAAAAGCCGAGGCCGCGGCCAAAACCAAGCCCAAGCGGCGGACAACCGCTAAGAAGCCCGCAGCGAAACCACCGGCAGCCACCGCCCAGACGCCACCGCCTGCCCAGCCGCAGCAGCAGGCGTCGCTGGGCGGAAAAATCGTGATCCAGGAAGGCGGCTCCCCTGGCCAGGGTCAGCTTTCGCCCACTTTGACCGGAGAAGCGAACAACAAGCGGACCACACAACAGTTGCTGGACGCTACCGAAGCCAACCTCAAGGGCATCAAGCGCCAGCTCACGCCCGAGGAGCAGGCCATGGTCGCGCAGATCAAGGACTACCTGGAACAGTCCCGCAAGGCCACCGTCGAAGCCGACCTGGTACGCGCGCACAATCTCGCGCTCAAGGCGCACCTGCTATCGGACGAACTGGTCAAGCGTTAGCGGCGAAAACTTCTGGCCCGTGATCGGCAATGGCTATTGTGCGGGACAGGCGAGCAGTATCAAGACTTCCTGGTAACTGAGGAACATCGTTGCGATGTTGCACTCGCCGGGGGTTGCGTTTAACTCCCGCTGTATGGTCTTTTCCCGCTCTGCGGCCACCAGGAGATAGCGCACACTGGGCGTGTTGGGAGGCTTTTCCATCACAATCGCCTGCTCATATCCGTAGGTACCACCGGTGAGGAGGCCTCCCTTTCTAAGTGCCGCCCCCGTACGCGGGACGATGCGATATCCTGTGGCCGCTGCCTGATTGATCTCCTTCTCGAACGTCGAGGTGCGCGTCGTGCTGATGACTCGGTAGTCGCGATTTCCTTGGCCTTCGCCCTGCTTTTCCATCAGGACGAGCATTTCATGGCCCGCGCCGGTGGCGGCAATGACCTTGAAGCCTTTTGAGGCAGCCTCGGCGATTTCCTTCTCGATGGTAGAAATCCGCTTGGTAGCCAGCAACTGGTACGAGGTAGCGGTATCACCGGCGGCAAGGCTTTTCTCCAGGAGCGCGACCTGGTTCTCGAGGCCGGTCATGGCCACGGCGCGGTATCCGCTGGCAGAGGCTTCGGTCAGGTCCTTCTGCAAGTTGCGCGTGAAGACGGTCGACGACAATTTGTACTCGGGCTGGAGCTCGCCTTCCTGCAAGCTCTCCAGGATGGCGCCAAGCTCGTATTCCGACTGCGAAAGGCTCCACGGAAGGATGCGATATCCCTTATAGTCCCCCTTCTTGATGGCGGAGAAGAGATTGTCATTGACGAGATACTTCCGCTGCGCCGAGGCAGGCTTTTTCTCGAGGATGAGAATGTCACTGGCGGGTTCGCCTGCGACCAGCGAATAACCCTGCGCTACCGCTTGGTCGAGTTCGGCCCGCAGCGTCTTTGTCCGGGCCGTAGCCAAGACCAGATAGCGGTCCGAAGAGGCAGGCTGCTGCGCAACCAGCGGAAGCGCTACGACGGCGGCGAGCGCAACACGAACCAGCATCGCTTTCTTCCTTCGGAACTCCATCGACCTGCGACGAGGGGAGGTCGAACGGAAAGCCGCGGCGGGGTCGAGAGCAGCGGAATTCTGCCAGCGCGGCAGCCCACTGTCAATCCTGTGCCCTTCTGCTGTGCCGTCCTCTGCTCTCCAGGGTGTAGCTGCCGCACCCAGAACCAAGGGTCCCTTCATAATTGACGATGACAATTCAAGAGGAGTAATTTGTCTGCCGGCATTTTTGGAGGGTAAGTCATGCGTTGGATGTGGACGCTGGTATTGGGATTTTTCCTCGCCGTTGCCTTCCCGGTGTTGGCCGACGAAGGTCATCACCATGGGCCTGCCAATCCTGAGCAACTGGGAACAGTGTCGTTCCCGACATCCTGCTCACCCAAGGTGCAGAAGCAATTCGAGCGGGCGATGGCCATGCTCCACTCCTTCTGGTACGAGGAGGCGGAGAGAAACTTCACCGAAGTCACCAAGGCCGATCCCAAGTGCGCGATGGCCTACTGGGGCATGGCCATGACCTACTACCACCCGCTCTGGGAGCCGCGCGGGCCTAACGTCGAGGCATTGCGCAATGGCTGGGCGGCGGTCGAGAAAGCCAAAGCTGCAGGGGCGAAAACTCAGCGCGAGCGAGATTACATCGCCGCGTTGGAAAGCTTCTACAAAGACTTCGACAAGCAGGACCATCGCGCGCGCGTCGTAGCTCACGAGAAGGCCATGGAAAGCGTGACCTTGAGCCATCCCCAGGACCGCGAGGCGGGCGCTTTTTACGCGCTGGCGTTGCTGGGAACGGCCAGTGCGCTCCCGGTGGACAAGACCTACGCTCGCCAGAAGCAGGCCGGCGCGATTGCCGAGAAGCTCTACGCCGACTTGCCTGAACATCCGGGCGCGGCCCATTACGTCATCCACAGTTACGACTACCCGCCGCTGGCAGAACGGGCGCTGCCTGCGGCGCGGCGCTACGCCAAGATCGCGCCTGATTCGCCGCACGCCCTGCACATGCCTTCGCACATTTTTACCCGCCTGGGATTGTGGGAGGAATCCATCGGGTCAAACCGGGACTCGGCGGCAGCGGCTCGGAAACACGGGCTTACGGGCGACGAACTTCACGCCTTGGACTACCTGGTGTATGCCTATCTGCAGACCGGACAAGACCAGTTGGCCCAGGAAGTGCTCAAGGCTCTGCCACCCTCGAAGGACCCCACCACCAAATATTTCCAAGGGCTGTACGCCCGGGCCACTGCTCCCGCGCGCTTTGTGGTGGAGACGCGCCGCTGGCGGGAGGCCGCCCCCATGTTGCCCGCCGCGGATGAATTCCCCGCTGGCCGCTATGCCTGGGCGCAGGCCTCTATTCATTTCGCGCGCACCATCGCCGCGGCGCGTACTAGCGATGTCGCAACCGCACGCGCGGGTCTGCCCAAACTGGCTGAACTGCGCGACGTGCTGACGCAGGCCGGCGAGGACTACTGGGCCAATCAGGTGGAGATTGAGCGACTGGAAGCCGCAGGCTGGACTGCTCTTGCGGAGGGTAAGAAGGACGACGCGCTGTCGTCGCTGCGGTCGGCTGCCGAGCTGGAAGATTCAACTGAGAAGCACCCCGTCACGCCGGGACCCATCACGCCGGCGCGTGAGATGCTGGCCGAAGCGCTGCTTGAACTGAAGCGTCCTGCCGAGGCGCTGCCGGAATTCGAGAAGACGCTGGTCTCTTCTCCCAACCGCTTCAACGCGCTCTATGGCGCCGCCCGCGCCGCCGAACTGGCCGGCAATCGCGTCAAAGCCCGCGAACACTACGCCGCGCTGGTGAAGATTAGCAGCCCGTCTTCGGATCGTCAGGAGCTGCGCAGCGCAAAGGCTTTCCTGGGAGAGCTGGCGCGCAAGTAAGAACCAGCGTTGTGAGCCCTCGAAGAGGGCGAAAGAATGTAGCCCGGGGCGCCAGCCCCGGGTAGAAGAGGTCATAGCGAGTCGAGCCCCGGCAGGGGCGACAGAAGGTTTTCACCCACCGGCCAAGCCGAGCGCATGCCTTACCGCGCCGCATTCACCTTGCTCAGCAGCTCGCGTGACGGTTGCTGGAACGGCCCTTGGATGCCGACCGCCTTATTTAGCACTTGGCGCGCTTCCGCATAGCGCTGCAGCTTGGCGTACGCGAATCCCAGACGGTAGAGCACGGTGGAGTACGCCGCGGGATCCTCCTGCAGCAGGTTGGAAGCCGCCTTTAACTCGCTGACAGCCGCAACCGTCTTCTCCTGCTTCAGCAGCGCGAAGCCCAGCGCCGAGTGCGCTACGCCCGCCAGCAGCTTGCGCGAGCGGTCGGCGTCGGGAGCATTAGGCTTGGCGAGATCGATGGCCTTGCGCGCGTATCCGACGGAGCGCGTCAGATAGGTATTCTTGGGATCTTCCGCCAGCGCCGCGGCCAGCATGCTCAGCAGCGGCAGGTTGTCGGGATTGGCCGCAAGCGCTTTCTGACCGTAGGCCGCCAGACGCGCGGTGTCGTTCAACTGCTGGAGGGCGTACACCGCCAACTGCGCAATCTGCTCCTGGTAACGCGTCTCCGGGAAGCCGGTGTCGAACTTTTCGACCAGCGCCATCCGCTCCCGAGGTTTTTCCTCACCCATAATGGCATTCAGAGCGGCCGTTTCCAGATACTCGTAGGCCGGTTGTGCTGAGGCACGCTCCGTCTGGACACGATTGGCGAACTGCTGGTCAGTCGTGTCTGCCGGCTTGGGCTGCTTGCCGATGCCGTTGTAGGCGGCCCCGCCGCGCGCGGCATAATCCACCACCTTGGCCCAGTCCTTGGCCTGCTGGGCGACGTTGACCTGCGAGACCAGCACTTCCAGGTTGTTGGGCATCGCCTGCACTGCACGATCGCCGTAGGCCAGCGCCTGCTTCAGGTCTCCTGCACCCTGATAATGCTGTGACAGTTGCGAGTAACCGTAGGCGACCGCCGCCGGGTTGGAAGAGAACTTCTCCACAAACGCCTTCAGCGCCGCCTCCCGATTCTGCGCGTCCGTCTCCTTGCTGATTTCCTGGATGGCGAGGTCCTCTGGCGTACCCGCGGGAATGGAAATGCGCGTGACCTGCGCCGTTCCGCCGACCGCACCCAACAACATCGTCAGCAGGGGAACGATGATTTGCCTGAGCTTCATAGGCCACCTCGCCGGCCCAGACGTTTCGTCCTGAGTAGTGTCTGGCGGCATCGTATCGCTGTTCTGCGGCCGCCGCAAGAAAGTGGCGGGTGGTCCTCGCCTAGCGGCGTCCTGCGCGTTTTTGTGCCACCACGAGCCCGCGGGGCGTGGGCAGCAGCAGGACCGACACCAGTCCTTCGGTCTCCATGCGCAGCGCTGACTCGCGGACGACCTTCAGGTGCGAACTGGCGTCATGCATGAGGATGAGGCCGTTGGGGCTGATCTGGGGAAGGAAGCGGCGCACTTCCTGCTCGCGGATGTCGCGGCCGCTGTCGCTGAAAAAGATGTCGATGGTGCCGTCAACCTTCATTTCCAGGCTGGACTGGTTGCGGCATTCGATCCACGGCATCAGCCCGGAGGCTTCCATCCGCCGCCGCGCCTGTGCGAACACCTTCGGGTCGGACTCGCAGGTGATCACCTTGCCGAATCCGTTCTCTCGCAGCCCTTCCGCGATCGAGATAGTGCTCAGTGCTGAAAACGTGCCGGTCTCAACCACCAGGCGCGGCTTCACCGTGGTGACTAGCGCCTTAAGGAATTCGAGCACCTCGTATTCCGCCGTCATGCCGTCGTACATCCGCCAGCGCTCCGGCTGGGGACACTCCGGGGTCGCACGATGTGCTTCGGGCTGCAGCACGTCGCCCCGTTCCTCGATGTGCCGCAGCACCTTGTGCTCCTGCTTTTCGCGCTTGAAGGGTGGCTTGATGATCAGCAACAGCACCACCCCAGCGGCGATCGACAGCAGGCTCACCGCCTGCGCATTCGATAGCCCGAAAATAGTGCGCGGGTTGATGCGGATGAACTCCACCAGAAAACGAGCCAGCCCGCTCAGGATGAAGTACTCGGCCACGACCTCGCCCGCCGGACGCGGAATACGCAGCGCGCGCTCGCCGCGCCGCCACAGATACCAGCCGATGGCCATGCTGGCTAGAAATTCGTAAATCGGCGTGGGATGCACGTAGACGCCCGGCGGCGTCGGCACCAGCCCGTTGGGAAACGCCATCGCCCAAGGCAGCGACGTTGGTATGCCGTAATCGCCATCGCCGGAGAGCAGGCATCCGATGCGCCCGATGGCATATCCGACCGCCGCAGCCGGCGCGCATGCATCCAGAAACGTCAGCGTGGGAATTCTGTAGTGCCGCGCCAGCGCCAGCAGCGCGATCACTCCGCCGATCAACCCGCCAAACCAGGCAAACCCATACCCGCTGAAAAACATCCCCAGCGGATCGGCGAGGAAATCTCGCGGTCGTT
>DASYTX010000234.1:0-8823 GCA_036001865.1 Terriglobales bacterium | reverse complement strand
GTTTCCCTTCCTACTGGACGAGGATCGCAGTGTGACCAAGGCCTACGGCGTCTATCACCGCATCGGCACCGACGCCTTCAACATCGCCCGCCCGGCGACGTTTGTCATCGATCCCGCGGCCGTGATTCGCTTCATCCACGTCGGCAAGGACCAGCATGATCGCGCCGACATCAACCAGGTGATCACCGCACTCAAGCAATTGAGCAAACCATCCCACTGACATGGAGGAAGAATGAAGAGATTCTTTGTCGGACTCGCCGTAATCGTCATGCTGTCCGCCCTCGCCGCCGCGCAGGCGCTGCCCGCCGGAACCGGCGTTCACATCAAGTTGGAAACCGCCATTTCCACCGAGACCAGCAAGGTTGGCACCGTCTTCTCCGGCCGGGTCACAGAAGGCGTGGTGGTGGACGGCAAGACGCTCATACCTGTGGGCGCAACCATCCAGGGCCACGTCACTAAGCTGACTAGCCCGCGACGCGTGCGCGGCACGCCCGAGATCCGGCTTCGCCCTGATCGCCTCACCATGCCCAACGGCGAGCAGTTCACCATCACTGCCGTGGTGGTGGACACCGATCCCTCCACGAACACGACGGTCAGCGATGAAGGACGCATCCACGGCTCCGGCCGCACCGGCAGGGAGACGGCTGAAATCGCCGTCGGCACCGGCGCCGGCACGACCCTCGGTGCTGTGGCCGGGGGCGGCAAGGGCGCTCTAATCGGCGGCGCGATCGGGGCAACCGTCACCGTGGCGCACTGGCTCACCAAGCGCCACTCCGCCGAATTGCCTGCCGGATCAGAGGTCGTGCTCGAGCTCACTCGACCGGTTACCATGAGCACGGTCACCGACGGCCAATAAGGAAGCAGCTGTACCGGCTACAAGCTATCTCACAAAGCTGGTGTCATCCTGAGCGACCGAGGGCTCCCGCCCGTCTTCGCCGGCGCGGGATACGGGAGCGAAGGATCTGGGTTTTGGAATCTCGGGGCGCGCGGGCTTCAGCCCGCGCAGCGCACCGTCAATACGCGTACGACCGCAGCTCCTCATCGCTGATCAGCTGGAGTTCGATCCACCCTTCCACCGGCAAAGCGTCAACCGGCAGGCGATCGCGCCAGAGGCTGAAGCGCAGCCGCAGCGTGTCCCCCTCCTCCGTGGCGAAGCGGCCCAACGGCAGCTTGAACTCAAAGAGCTTGTGCAGTCGCACCGCTACCCCCGGTACCTCGACCGGCATCTCGTTGTCTCCCTCGGTAATCCGCCAGCCGGCGATCGCGCGGTTCTCCACTGCAACCCCGAGCCGTAACCTGGAGATCTCCCCCGCACCTTCGCGTGCTCTACTCGCCGGTACGTGCTCCAGGTTGGCGACGATCTCGAACTCGCCCTCTGGCAGCTCGTCCGCGAAATCCAGGCGACCGTAGACATTGGCCTCATCAATGCCCGCATAAGCCGAGTCCAGAAGAAACTGTTTTCCGTGCATGGCCGATGAGCGGCGGTCGGCGGTGTAGGTGGCGGCGCCGATCCAGTCGAAGTACCGCATGGTTCCTCCGTCAACGCTCGGATGAATGTAGGAGGTCTGCGGCACGAAGTAAGGCCTGGCAATTCCCGTCAGGATGGGCTGTGCCAGGTAGTCTGGCGGGGACGCCCCCAGCGCCTGGTACACGTTGGAAAGGTGCTTGCGATACAGCTCATCGAACTCGCGGTCGTTGGCCGAGTGATGTTCCGGCCCATACCACCAGTTCCAGTCGCTGCCCTCCGCGATGAGGATTTCCTCGAACGCCACCGCTCGGTTCTCCGGCGTGGCCGTGGCAGCGGCTTCGGAGTAGAAGTCGCGCGCCGCCGTCAGGTAGTCCCAGGCGCGGTTGTCCTCGGGCGCGCCGATCCACACCTTGAAGTTGCCATTGATCCACGAACCAGGCACCAGCGAGGTCAGTTCGCTGAACTCTCCCTGGCGCGCGATGGCCTCCGATACCGTCAGCGCCTCGAGAACCGGATCGCCCGCAATGCCGTCGTAGACCCGCCGCAGGAACTCTCGGCCCGACTGCGGGTAGTACTCCCAGGCATTTTCTCCATCCAAGATGATCGGTACCACTGCGTCTTTCCCCGCAGCTACAATCGCTTGCACCGAATCCTTAATGCGCTGGATCAGATGCTGTGCCGCATCCCGCGCGGGCATGCCGGAATACACAAAGCCAATCAGGTCCGACATGCTGTGGTCGCGAAACAGCAGGCGCATTTCTGTCCCCGAGTTCTGGTAGTGATAGACGCCGTACAGCTTCTCCGCCCCATCGCCGAGCAGCCGGCCCTGGCCATCGCGCTCGAAGAAGCGGCCGAGCGACCGGCCCAGGATGCTCTCGTCGGTCGCCATCCACTTCACACCCAGCCGATGGCCGATGGCTATCACTTCGTCCGATACGCTCCCTTCCGACGGCCACACGCCCACAGGACGCATTCCGAACACTCGCCCGTGCAGATCCAAGCCCCGCCGCAGTTGCTCCTCCGCATCTTCGGGATGGCAGAAGCGGCGCTCGGGCAGTGGCAGGCCGGGCGAGGAGACCTCTCCCAGGTTGGTGTCGCATAGCAGCGGCAGGATGGGGTGATAGAAAGGCGACGTCGATAGCTCAATCCGCCCGCGCTGCGCCGCGCTCGCGTATGCCGGCATGACCAGCCCGATCAACTCCCGCTGCCGCTCGATCACCAGTCGCTGGTCTTCAAGCGAGAAGCCCCGCCCTTTGCGCACCAACGCGGCAATCTCCGGCTCTAGCAGGTGGAACTCGTCAAACCAGGCGATCTGCGACAGCACTTGCAGGTCGGCGAAGTCTTGTTTCTGGAAGAACCGCTCTGCCCTTTCCGCGTTCTCGCCCAGTCCTCGGAACTGCAACCACAATTCACGGTAGCGCGGGTAGCGGCCGATCACGTTGACCGGGTTGGCCTGGAACAGATACTGCAATGCGAAGCGGCGCTCCTCGAAAGTGAGGTCCGCTGCCGGCTTGGCTGCGACTTCCAGAAAGGGATCATGCGCCTCCCCGCGAACATAGTCATCGATCTGGGTCATCAGCGACGGCACCAGGTTGAACGTCTGGTGGATGGTAGGAAATTCGTCCAGCAGCTTCACCATCCCGTAATAGTCCTTGAGTGCGTGCAGCCGGACCCAGGGCAGGCGATATTCCCCCGTCACCAAGTCCTTGTAGTAGGGCTGGTGCATATGCCAGAGAAAGACGATGCGGATCACGGAGTTTTTGCGGAGGGTACGATTCCAACCGGGCCGTTCAGGATAATCGACATCCAGAGAATAGCAAGACGCTTAAGTCCGCTCCGGCTTCAGGAACAGTGCCGCCAGGGGCGGCAACGTCAGCCTAAGCGAGTAGGGATGGCCGTGCGCTCCGACGCTCTCCGCCATGACCCCACCAAAGTTCCCCATGCTGCTGCCACCATACATGGCGGCGTCGCCGTTCAGCATTTCCCGCCAATATCCCGGTGCGGGCACACCCACCCGATACCCTATGCGCGGGATTGGAGTGAAGTTGCAGATAATGGCCATCACATCCTTGGGCTGGTTGCCACGGCGCAGGAAGCTGAGCACGCTCGAGTCGGAATCGTTGGCATCGATCCACTGCCAGCCGCGTGGATCGAACTCGATCTCGTGCAGGGCGGGCTCGCTGCGATACAGCTGGTTCAGGTCCTGCATCCACTTCTGCATCCCGGCGTGCCCCCAGAAGGCCAGCACGTGCCACTCCAGGCTCGACTCATGGTTCCATTCACTCCGCTGGCCGAACTCGTCGCCCATGAATAGAAGCTTCTTCCCCGGCTGGCCATACATATAACCGAACAGCAGGCGCAAGTTGGCGAATTGCTGCCAATCATCACCCGGCATGCGCCCGATCAGCGAGCCTTTGCCATGCACGACTTCATCGTGCGACAGCGGCAGCACATAGTTCTCCGTGAACATGTAGAGCCCACGGAAAGTGAGCTGGTTGTGGTGAAAGCGCCGGTGGATGGGGTCCTTGGACATATATTTCAGGGTATCGTGCATCCATCCCATGTCCCACTTCAGCCCGAAGCCCAGCCCGCCGACATAGGTCGGCCGCGACACCATGCCCCACGCCGTCGATTCCTCCGCGATCGTTTGCACGTCGGGGTAGCGCACATAGATGTCGTGATTCATGCGCTGCAGGAAGGAAATGGCATGCAGGTTCTCTTTTCCCCCGAACTCGTTCGGCACCCACTCTCCCGGCTGACGGGCATAATCCAGGTACAGCATGGAGGCCACCGCGTCCACCCGCAACCCGTCCACATGGTATTGGTCCAGCCAGAACATGGCGCTGGATAACAGAAAGCAGCGCACCTCGTTACGCCCGAAATTGAAGATGTGCGACCTCCACTCCGGATGAAACCCTTGCCGCGGATCGGAGTGCTCGTACAGGTGCGTACCGTCAAAGTAGGCCAGCCCGTGCGCGTCATTGGGAAAGTGGGAAGGCACCCAGTCCAGAATCACACCGATGCCCGCCTGGTGCAGCGTGTCTACCAGGTACATGAAATCCTGCGGGGTGCCGTAACGTGACGTGGGCGCGAAGAACCCGGTGACCTGGTATCCCCAGGACCCGTAGAAGGGATGCTCCATCACCGGCAGGAACTCAACATGGGTAAAGCCCATCCGGCTCACGTATTCCGCCAGCCGCGGCGCCATTTCGCGGTAACTCAGCCAACGGCCGCCCTCTTCCGGCACCCGCATCCAGGAACCCAGGTGCACTTCATAAATCGCCATAGGACTGTTCAGCGCATTGCGCAACCGGCGCTCCTGCATCCACTGCGCGTCGCCCCACTCGTAGCCCAGGTCCCAGACCACAGACGCCGTCCGCGGCGGCACCTCGTTCCAGAGCGCGTAGGGATCGGCTTTGTCCATGCGGTAGCCGTGGTAGCGTGAGCTGACGTGATACTTGTAAACGGTGCCCCGTGCGATTTCCGGCACAAAGCCTTCCCAAACGCCGGAGCTGCCACGCGGCCGCAGCGGGTGGCTGCGATTGTCCCAGCCATTGAAATCGCCAATCACCCAGATCCCATCAGCATCGGGTGCCCACACCGCAAAATGCGTGCCCGCCTGACCGTCCACTGTGGCTAGGCGCGCGCCCATCTTTTCGTAGAGCAGATTGTGGCTGCCCTCGTTGAACAGGTGCAGGTCATAGTCGGTCAGCAACGAGAAGTCGTACCGCACCCGATTGTGAACTGTCTGTAGCGATCCCATCTCGCTCTCGTTCTTCCCTCTGGGCGCCAGAGTTCCGCGTCGGCTCGTCAAATCGCTTAGATGCTTATCTGTACGATTTAACCTGACTGCCGCAGAAAACTCCAGCGTCGCCGATCCTGCAACTCTCTTCGCCTTGCCCGCATGCTCCACCGAGTCTCTTATGCTAGCCTGAAACCGTGCGCATCCTCACCAAGTACATCCTGCGCGAGGTGCTCTGGCATGCGCTGATCGGCGCCGGCCTGTTCACCTTCGTCATTTTCATGCGGGATGTGGGCCGCATCCTGGAGCTGGTAGTGCGCAACAGCGCACCTTTGCCCAGCGTGGTCGAGATTTTTCTGTTCACCATCCCCACCGCCCTGACCGTCACCATTCCCATGGGCGTGCTGGTGGGCATTCTGATCGGCCTCAGCCGCCTGGCGGCCGACAGCGAAGTCACCGTCATGCGTGCCAGTGGGATGGGTGTGGGAATGTTCCTGCGCGTGCTCTCCACCTACGCGCTGGCGGCCTGGCTGCTTGCCACCTTCAACCAAGTGCTGATCGCGCCCCGGGCGGCCGCTTCGCTGGCCAACTTGCAGGACCAGCTCAAGCGCACGCAGGCCTCGTTTGAAGTCCAACCGCGCGTCTTCTACGAAGACTTCAGCAACTACGTCCTCTACGTTCAGGATGTGGGCGTCGCCTCCAACGGGGCGCTGTGGAAGGGCATCATGCTGGCCGACATCAGCACCCCGGGCGCGCCCAAGATCACGCTCGCCCAGCAAGGCGTTGTCATCAACGAGTCCGAGACCCGGCTGCATCTCCATCTCAACCGCGGCTCCGAACATCAAAGCAACCCCCGCGCGCCCCAGGAATACTCCATCACCACGTTCGACGAAACCGACATTCCCGTGAACCTGCCTGAACCGGAGCCGCGGCGCAGTTCTGAAATCGGCACTCTGGAACAAGGCCAGTCAGCGCACGTTTCCCAACTCTCCACAGCCGCCGTGCTCAGGCTTTCTCGCCAGCCTAAAACGCGGGCTGCGCGCTGGTACGAGGTCGAGCTGCACCGCCGCTTCGCCCTGCCAACCGCCTGCATCGTCCTCGCCCTGGTCGGAATCCCGCTCGGGCTCTCGGCCAAAAAAGGCGGCAAGTCCACCGGCTTCATCCTGACCATCCTCCTGGTCTTCCTCTATTACATCCTTTCGCTGGCCGGCGTCGCGCTGGCGCGCCAGGGACGCGTGCCCCCGCCTTTGGGAGTGTGGATGGCCAACATCCTTTTCTTCCTTGCCGGGGCCGCGCTGCTATGGCGGGTCGATCACAAGCCTCTGGAAATCGCTTCCCTCCGCCACCTCTGGGCAAGCCTGCAGCGACGTTTTCTCGAGCGACGCCAGGCCGCTGGCAGGTTGGCGCGCACCGGATCCCGGCGCCGCGTATTCAACCTTGGTTTCCCTCAGATCCTCGACGACTACATCCTGCGCGCCTTCTTCACCTACTTCGGCATCGTTCTCGCCGGCTTCCTGGTGCTGATGCTGATCTTCTCGTTCTTCGAGCTGCTGGGCGACATCATCCGCAACCGCGTCCCCCTGATCACCGTGGGCGAGTACCTGCTCAACGTGCTGCCCGGCATGATCTATCTGCTCACCCCGCTCAGCGTGCTCATTGCCGTGTTGGTCACCTTCAGCCTGCTGCAGCGGGCCAACGAGATCACCGCTATGAAGGCCACCGGCATCAGCATCTACCGCGTGACCCTACCCGTGCTGGTCATCGCTGCCGTCATTCCTGTCGGCCTGTTCTTCTTCGAGCAGTTTTACGTTCCCCATGCCAACAAGCGCCAGGACGCGCTCTGGAACCTCATGAAGGGCAAGCCCCCACAGACCTACCTGCGCCCCGACCGCAAGTGGATCTTCGGCCAGCACTCCACCATCTACTACTACGAGTTCTTCGAGCCAGACCGCAACCACTTCGGCAGCATCTCCGCGTTTGAGTTTGACCCCAAGACCTTTGAGATCACCAAGCGGGTCTACGGCCTGCGCGCGCACTGGGCCCCGGAGCTCGAGAAGTGGGTATTCGAACAGGGCTGGATGCGCTCGTTCCGCGGCGGCACCGTGGAAGACTACCGCACCTTCGACGTCGCCACTTTTGCCGAGCTCAGCGAGCCGCCCAACTACTTCAAGAAGGAAGTGAAGCAGTCTTCCGAGATGAACTACCAGGAGCTGAGCCGCTACATCCGCGACCTGCAGCAGAGCGGCTTCGAGGTGGTGCGCCTGAGGGTGCAGCTACACAGAAAATTCGCCTACCCGGTCATAGCATTCGTCATGGCGGTTCTGGCCATCCCCTTCGCGCTCTCCGCCGGACGGCGCGGCGCGGTTGCCGGCGTGGCCATAGCCATCGGCATCGCCGCCGCTTATTGGGTAACCTCCGGCCTGTTTGAGGCCATGGGCAACGTCAACCAGCTCCCCGCCGCCGTGGCCGCCTGGGCGCCCACCGTGATCTTTGGCTTCGCCGGCGGCTACCTGATCCTGAAAGTCCCGACGTAAGTACTTTTCTCTAGCACCGCCGCCCTGCGGCACCCTTCCGAAGGGGGCTCCAGGCAAGGCCCTCTGAATCCAAACTGCTAAAATCACATCCAGACCCTGTGCCCATGGACATCGCTGGACCGCCCCCCAAACCCACCACCCTCCGCGCCAACCTGCGTCCGCTAGCTCCCTACCTGTGGAAATACCGCCGCGGCCTGGCGCTGGGTGCGGTCACCGTGCTGTTCAACAGCGGTTTCGGAATTCTTTCTCCGCAGGTTATCGGCCATGCCGTTGACAGCCTCCGCCTGGGGGTCAATCGCGACAAGCTGCTCTTCCTGTCCGCCCTGCTGATCGCCGTCGCCCTAGCCAAAGGCGTCTTCCAGTTCCTTACCCGCTGGATCGTCATCGGCATCTCGCGCGACATTGAGTTCGATCTGCGCAACGACCTCTTCCGCCACCTGGAGTCGCTCGCCTCTTCTTTCTACCAGCGTACCCGCACCGGCGACATCATGGCGCGCGCCACCAACGATCTGAACGCTGTGCGCATGCTCCTGGGTCCAGCGATCATGTACACCGCCAATACGCTGGTGTTCACCGCTGGGGCACTCATCTTCATGTACCGGATCAGCCCGCGGCTGACCCTTTACACCTTCCTGCCGCTGCCCCTGGTTAGCATCATCATCCAGTACTTTGGACGTCGAATCCAGGAGCGCTTTGAGCGCATCCAGGCGATGTTCTCCGACATCTCCGCCCGCGCCCAGGAGAACTTTTCCGGAGCGCGCGTCGTCCGCGCCTACGTGCAGGAAAAGGCGGAGATCGAAAACTTCGAAGCCGCGAACCGCGAATACATCCGCCGCAGCCTGTTCCTGGTCCGCCTCATGGGAATGCTCTGGCCCACGCTTGGGACCATACTTGGCCTATCTGCTGTGCTAGTCCTATGGCTCGGCGGGCGCGAGGTGATCTACGGCCACATAACCTTGGGCAAGTTCGTCGCCTTCAACACCTATATGGTGATGCTCACCTGGCCCATCATCTCTCTGGGCTGGGTCATCAACATTTTCCAGCGCGGCAGCGCCTCCATGGGACGCATCAATGAAATC
>DASYTX010000233.1:0-5553 GCA_036001865.1 Terriglobales bacterium | reverse complement strand
TTTCCGGACTTGGGTTGGCGCGAGATATACGCAGGCTTGCCGCATTTATACTGAATATCTTGGTATCGTGATGTTGTGAGGAATGCGTGATGAAGATCGGGATGTTAACAGGTGGCGGGGATTGTCCGGGACTGAACGCGGTGATCCGTGCTGTAGTGCGTAAGGGTATCTATCACTACGACGACGAGTTTGTCGGATTCCTGGATGGCTGGCGGGGCGTTTTGGAGAACCAGACGATGAAACTCGACGTGGCATCGGTGGCCGGCATCCTGCCGCGCGGCGGGACCATCCTGCGCACATCTCGCACCAACCCGGCGAAGCACCCCGGCGGATTGGCCCGCTGCATGGAGAACTTGCAGAAGAACGGCATCGAGGCGCTCGTGGCTATCGGCGGCGACGACACCATGCGCATTGCAAATACCCTCTACGGACAGGGACTGAAGGTAGTGGGCGTCCCAAAGACCATCGACAACGACCTTAGCGGTACTGATTTCTGTTTCGGCTTCGACACCGCGGTGAACGTGGCCACTCATGCCATTGATCGCGTACATACCACTGCAGAAGCCCATAATCGCGTGATTGTGGTTGAGGTGATGGGTCGCGACTCAGGATGGATCGCCATTTATAGTGGCATCGCGGGCGGTGCGGACGTGATCCTGGTACCAGAGCGGCCATTCGACATCGAGGAGATCTCAGAGATGCTGAGGCGTCGGCACGCCACCGGCCGTTACTTCAGCATAGTAGTGGCGGCCGAAGGCGCCAAGCTGGCCAGCGACGTCGATCCGCTACATGGCGCGCCGGTGGTCACCGAGTTCGGAACCGACGAGTTCGGACACGTGCGGTTGGGCGGCATCGGGCAATTGCTGGCGCGGGAGATCGAGCGCCGCACCGGGTTTGAGACCCGCGCCGTGGTGCTGGGCCATATCCAGCGCGGCGGCACACCCAGTGCTTTCGACCGTGTGCTGGCCACCCGCTATGGCATTGGCGCCATCGACCTCGTCCACAAAGGAGAGTTCGGAACCATGGTGGCGCTGCGCGGCACGGAGATCGTTTCCGTGCCCATCTCAGAAGCTATCCTGACCACGCGCATGGTGTCGGAGGACCTGCTCGAGGTAGCCGCAGGCCTGCGGCCCAAGTTGGAGAAGCAGCTGGCGTAGGTCTTCCGCCGGAGCCTCGTCCGTATTTGGCCTCGCGCTTCAGCCCCGGGTAGAGGGATCGGCTCCGTCACTCCCGTGGGGACGAGCCCCGCCGAGGGCGGTTCTTTGCCCGCACGGGATTGACTGCTGCTGTTATTATTCTCTCTTCCCCAAAGGTCTCTTTTCTGAGGTGAGGACCCATGAAGCGAGCAGTTCAGGTGGCAGTGGTGGTTTTGGCGGGCACGTTGTTGCTGCAGGCAGCAGATCGCAAGAAGCGTGTCGCCATCTTCGATTTTGACTACGGGACAGTGCACAACCAGACATCGGCGCTGTTCGGAAGCAATGTGGACGTGGGCAAGGGCATCGCCGACCTGCTGGTGAAATACCTGGTGAAGGACGGCACCTACTCGGTGATCGAGCGCAAAGCGCTGGACAAGATTCTGGCGGAACAGAACTTCTCCACCAGTGATCGCGCCAACCCCGCCTCGGCCGCGAAGATCGGGAAGATCCTCGGGGTGGACGCACTGATCATTGGCAGCATCACCCAGTTCGGTGGTGAAGATAAGAGCACGGGTGTTGGCGGTGGTGGGGGCGGCTGGGGCGGCTTCGGCCTGGGCGGCATCAAGCACAAGAAGTCCAAGGCCATCGTGGCCGTCGACGCCCGCCTGGTGGACATCGACACGGCGGAGATCCTGGCCGTGGCCGACGGGAAAGGGGAATCCACGCGTTCCAGCACTTCCGTGCTGGGCGGCGGCGGAAACTGGCGCGGGTTCGGCGCCGGCGGGGTGGACTTCTCCAGCAGCAACTTCCAGGAGACCATCATCGGCGAGGCGGTCAAGGCCGCGGTCGAGCAGATGAGCGCGGGCGTGATTGGCGCCAATGCCAAACTGCAGACGCGGCAAGTGATCGTGTCCGGACTAGTGGCCTTCATTGAGGGCGCCAACCTGGTCCTCAACGTCGGCGTGAAGTCCGGCTTGAAGGCGGGGGACAAGCTTTCCGTCGAGCGTGTGACGCGCGAGATCAAGGACCCCGCGACCGGCGCAGTCATCCGGCGCATGGCCAGCCAGATTGGGACCATCGAGGTCACCGAGCTGGACGAAGGCTCGGCGGTCGCCAAAATTCTCAACGGGGCAGGATTCAAGGTGGGTGACGTGGTCAAGACTGTCACCCAATAGCTCTCTCAGCCCATCAATACTGAAGGCCGGCAATCTGCCGGCCTTGTGTTTGTAGGTTGCGCTGCCGCTAGTGCCGGCGGAAAAAGAAGAATGCCGGGTGATGGCGAAAGCCGCCGAAAAAGAACGCGCGACCGTGGGACCGGCCAAAGAAGAACGGCGACAAGAGTGGGCGCTGCCATGACCGGTCTGACCAGCCGAAGGACCGATGGTCGTACATGTAAGGCGGTGCGTAGCCGGTGGCTGCGGCATAGGGGCTTCGCAGGCTGGGAGGCACTGTTGTCTCGGACTTGCTGGTCAGCACTGCGACATCGGCGGGATCAAGCGGGTGTCCCAGTGTCGGCGCGGCATTCGCCTGCGCTGGCCTCACTTGCTGCGCTTCAGGGCTGGTCGCGTATGGTACCGATTCCTCTTGTGTAGGCTTTGGCTCTTCGCCCGATTGCGCGACCGCCGCCAGCGGAATTAGAAAAACCAGCACAGAGAACCATGCCTTCATCGCCCACCTCCCCGCATATCGTAGCACGTCAACTGGCCAGGCTTGCCGCCATCCCCGGAAATCGGTTGACAGTAATCTTTCTACTAGTTAATATAGTACAGCAGTCAATATCAACTAGAAATATACCCGCGGATCTGGTGGAAACAAGGATATCTACACTAAATACCCTCGCAAGCTAATGATTCTAAAAGGGCGCAGACCCGGGGGCCGGGGGTGGGGATACCTAGGTTGCGATGACTTTTTTCTGGAAGCGCTTGGCAGCCAGTAGCAACAGGCCCAGGCCCATGGCCAGCAGTACCAGGGCGTCCAGCCATAGATGGCTAAGACCGGCGCCCCGCAGGATGATGCCGCGAGCAATGTTGACGAAATACGTTGCCGGAACGAAGAAGCTCAGCAGATAGAACGGCAGCGGCATGGTCTCGCGCGGAAAGATGTAGCCGGAAAAGAAAATGCTGGGCAGGAAGATGAGGAACGCCATCTGCATGGCTTCGGACTGCGAGCCGGCCTTGGTCGAAATCAGCGTGCCGAAAGAGAGCGAGACGAAAAGATAAGGGAGCGAAAGCAGCAGCAACAGCACGACATGGCCGTGGATGGGCACCCGGAAGACGGTGCGCATCAGCAGCAGGATCACGCACAGCGCCGTGAAGCCAATGCCGAAGTAAGGCAAGATCTTGCCAAGCAGGAGTCCCATGGGGCGCACCGGGGTGACGAACAACTGCTCGAGCGTCCCCTTCTCCTTTTCCCGCACGATGGAGAAGGCGGTCAGGAAGGTGGTCACGCTGAGCAGCAGCACCGCGGTCAAGCCAGGAAGGAAGAAATTGGGCGAGCGCGAATCGGGATTAAACAGGAGTTTGGGACGCATCTCGACTGGCAGCTCCTCACCCGCGCTCAGGACGCGGCGCAGCGATTCGTCCAGCCCGATGGCGGTGGAAACGTTGAGGGCCTGGCCAGCGACAGAGGAATCGGAGCCATCGATGAGCACCAGCACCTGCGCATTGCCGTGTTTGAGCAGGGTGTCGGAATAATCGACGGGGATCTTGACTCCCACGCGCGCCTTGCCTCCGATGATGGCCTCGTTCAGCTCGCGGTCGGAGTTGACATGGCCGACGATGCGAAAGGTGTCGGTGTTGCGCAGGCGGTCGATGAGTTCCCGGCTCTGGCGGCGGCCGTCCTGGTCAAGCACCACCGTCTTGATCTGACGGACGTTAGTGTCGATGCCGAAGCCGAGGATGATCATCTGGGCGACAGGGATAAGAAGGGCAAAAAAGATGGCGGTCTTATCGCGCTTAACGTGGATGACTTCCTTGTAAAGCACGGCGCCTAGCCCGCGAAACGGTTCCCGTAAGATCTCACGCAGCCGTTCAGGCATGGGCCATCTCCGCTTCTTCCTGGTGCTTGTAGGTCAGTTGCACGAAGACGTCCTCCAGGCTCGGAGCCAAGGGACGAACCTCGGTGATGACCACGCCATGACGCTTCAGATATTCCTGCAGCTCTCCAGCGCTGACTTGTTCGTCCACCAGAGCATGGATTGCCTGACCGAAGACGGTGGCACTGCGGACGACGGGTAGCTCGCGCATGGCGCGCAGGGCGCGCGTCAGTTCGGGCGCGGAGATCTCGACGCGGTGCGTGCCCGGGGGCGTGACCTCGGGCAACCTCTTGAGCGCATCGGGAGCGCCGTCAGCGATGAGCCGCGAGAAATAGATGTAGGCCACGTGGCCGCAGCGCTCGGCTTCGTCCATGTAATGCGTGGTGACGAACAAAGTGATGCCCTGGCCGGCCAGCTCGAACAGCAGGTCCCAGAGCTGGCGACGCGCCACGGGGTCAATGCTGGCGGTGGGCTCGTCGAGAAACATGATCTTGGGTTCGTGCAACAGGGCGCAGGAAAGCGCCAGGCGCTGCTTCCATCCTCCGGAGAGCTTGCCCGCCTGGCGGCCCAGATATGGCCCGAGCCCGTGGGTGCCGACGATGTAGTCGATCCGCTCACGGAGCTTGCCGTTGGGCATGCCGTAGACCCGGCCGTAGAACTGCAAGTTCTCGGCGACCGTGAGGTCGTCATACAGGCTGAATTTCTGAGACATGTAGCCGATACGCTGGCGCACGGTCTCCGCCTCGGTGCGCACGTCGAGGCCATCGACCCAGGCAGCCCCGGCGGTCACCGGCAGCAGGCCGGTGAGCATCTTGATGACAGTGGTCTTGCCGCTGCCGTTGGGCCCGAGGAAGCCGAAGATTTCGCCGTACTGAACGCGCAGATCGACATTGTTGACGGCGGTGAAGCCGCCGAACTTTCGCGTCAGGCCCTCGGTGATGATGGCCGCGTCCCTGGTCACCGCTCCTCCACACGCATTTTCACGTCGGCCGCCATGCCCGGGCGGATGACTCCTTCCGGGTCGTGGATGCGCAATTTGACACCGACCACCTGGTGCACGCGCTCCTCGCGCGTCTGCACGTTGCGCGGCAGGAATTCCGCCTTCTGGTTGATCTGCTCGACCTCGGCGGTGAAGATGCGGCCGGGGAAGGAGTCCACGCTCACCTCGGCACGTTGTCCGAGGCGCACCAAACCAATGCGCGTCTCGGGGACATAGATACGAATGTAGATCTGATCACGTTCGAGCAGGAGGGCGATGGCAGCATTGGGCGCGACCAGGTCGCCGGGACGGACGTCCATGACCTCCACCACAGCAGCGGCGGGAGCCATGACCTGGCGCTCACGGTAGCGGGCTTCCGCTTCGGCCAATTCGCCTTCGGCGCG
>DASYTX010000232.1:0-2056 GCA_036001865.1 Terriglobales bacterium | reverse complement strand
AGGGCGGTCGGCTGGTGTTTGACGAGCCCGTCGTGATTAATTGTTATACCTCCGAGACGCTCCTGGAGGCCCAGGCTCCCAGGCTGCGGCAGTTCCTCGTGGACATGGGAGAACAGACGCGGCAAGGCGCTATTGGGTTGGTGATTGATCGGGAGTACCTGGAAATATCGTTTCCACTCCGTGAGGCAAGCGATGGCTAAAAATGTCAACAAGATAGCAGAGGCACTGGGTGCCACGGTGGTGGGAGAGGTGCCCGAGACGGGCGGTGGAGCCTTTGGGATGAGTCGGCTTGCAGCCATCCTGCGCATGCGCTTAGAGCCCGGTCAAGGGCGGCGGCCGGGACGGCCCAGCAATCCTTTATGGGTCATGCAACGCAAGGTTCCCATGAGTCAGGCAACGCTTGAGCGGCTCACGCAGCTTGCCGAGTCCATCAGCACGGCGGAGCGCAAGGTAAGCCCGATGCAGGTAGCGGCGCAACTTCTTGAAGACAGCCTCAATCGCGTCTCGTCCTGACCATGGAAGTCTACCGCTCAGCCTCTATGAGAAAATCGGCTGTGCAAGGGTGATCATGATCGGAACAAATATCAAGCATTTCAACTGATTCGGGTTTTCGGGACCCACAGGTTCTGCACGCTCAGCATCGCCTCTATCTGTCGTCACGTCTAGCGCCAATTACGGCGCAACGAGTTGGCCCAATTCTACCATAATCGCACTCGTAAGTGTATGCCACCGCGTAAGTTACGCCGAGACTACAGTAGGTGTATGTGGAGAGCATCATCGGTCATCTGCGAGGGGTCCTGCTGCCCAGGCCGGTCGGCGCGGCAAGCGCCGCGCCCCACGCCGAGGCCCTCGCGCTGCAGCGGGAGGCGCTGCCCTTGACGCCCGGCAGCCTGACAAGATGCGGGTGGGCTGGCAGCGTGACTGCCTGCCCCTGTTGCTGCGGCAGCAGGGCGACCCACACCACACCGCTGCACCGTCAACGGCGGCGGTCCTCCGCGCGCCGCTGCCGTCGCGACACAGCCCCAGACGCCCTTCATCCCCACCGCGCTGCCTGCGTGGCACTGCGCACCCCCTGGGGATGGACACCCGCCGCCGGATGCGCTAGAGTAGGAGGGCGAGAAGTCCCACCGGGCGTCGGCCGCCGGCCAGGGAATCTGGCCGGCGGCGTGACGCGCCCCACGAGGCGGCAGTGCCGCACAGGAGCCGGATGATGCAATTTGGCCTTTTATATGAATGTCAGCGCCCCTTCAAGGGCACGGAGATTGACTGGAACACGTTGTACAAAGAAACGCTGGCACAATGCGAACTCGCGGACCAGGTGGGGTTCAACAACCTCTGGTTTGTCGAACACCACTTCCTCACAGGCTTCTCGGGCTCGCCGAGCCAGGACGCGCTCTTTGGCGCCCTCAGCCGCATCACCAAGCAGATCCGCATCGGCTATGGTGTCTGTATCCTGCCCTACCATCATCCCGTGCGCGTCGCCGAGCGCGTGGCCTTACTGGACCAGCTCACCGATGGCCGCATCGAGCTGGGCACGGGCCGCTCCAACGCCTATGAGCAGACCGGCCTGGGGATCGATCCCCGGGAAACGCGCAGCCTGTGGGAAGAATCGATGGCGATGCTGCCGAAGATCTGGACCGCGGATGAGTTCGAGTGGAAAGGCCAGCACTGGACGGTGCCCAAGCGGCGCGTCCTGCCCAAACCGTTCCAGCAGCCGCACCCGCGCCTGTATCTGGCCTGCACGTCTCCGGATAGTTTCCGGCTGGCGGCGCAGCGGGGTATTGGCGTGCTCTCGTCGACCTCCTACGCGGTCAACGTCCTCGCCGATCTGGTCAAGATCTACCGCGAGGAACTCACCAAGGCCCAGCCAGTCGGCGCGTTCATCACGGACTTCTGGGGCAACAACGTGCACGCGTTCTGCGATGACGATGACCAGTATGCCAAGGATCTGGCGGCCCAGTCGATGAAGACCTTCTTCGGGCCGGACAAGCCCTATATCCAGGGCCGGATTAATGCCTACGAAGAGTTGCTGGAAGCCTGGGGCGGCATTCCCGAC
>DASYTX010000231.1:0-3818 GCA_036001865.1 Terriglobales bacterium | reverse complement strand
CCGCAGGTCAATCCGCGCGGGCTTGGCGCCAGTGTTCACGGTGCCGGTAATGGAAATCGGGGTCGAGCCGAGTTTCAGCGTGGCCTTCTCGATGGTCAGCAGGTCAGCATCAGGGTCGTTGACCAGGTCGTAATCCGCAGTAATGGGGTAGCCGACGTCGGTGCCACGGATACGCAGGTCCGTCAATTTGAGCGAGCCGTTCGAGGCGATACGCCCGCCCTTGTTCTTCACATCCATCTTGCCGCTGGCGGTGGCGTTGGTACCGCGCAGCGCCTGCGAGTTGAGAAAAGCTTCGAGGGACGATAGCGACACCTGGTCCAAGCGCAGGACGCCGTCGAACGGCGTGGCCAAGGGCGGCTCGGCACTCGGACCGGCCTTGCCCTCGAGCTTCAGCATCTGCTTCCCTTCGCCCGGCAGGTGCGCGGCCACCGCCAAGGAGAACTCTCTATCCGGCGCATAGCCGCTGACCTCGAGATCAAGGTGGTCGTAGACGGTGCGCGGCTGACGCTCTTTAAAATCGGTGATTGCCACCTGGCCGTCGAGTATCTCCAGATTGGCGAGCGAGAGTTCGCGCTGCTGCGGTTCCGCGCCTGCGGCCTTCTTCTTCCCCAGGCTGTCGAAGTTCCGCACGCCCTGCTGATTGCGGATCAGCTCGACGCGTGGCTTGCGCAGCTCCAGCGAGCGGACTTCGACTTCACCGCGCAGCAGCGGCAGCAGCTTGGCGCTCACGTAAAGCTGCTCGACCTGCGCGAACGGCTTGCCGCCGGGGAAGCGCGGGTCTTCGCCAATCACCGCGTTTTCCACGCGGAAGGCCAGGGGCAGCAGGCTGAGACGCATCTTGCCCAGGGTCACCGGCCGGTTCAGCCGCTCTCGCAGCTCTGCCTGGATGCGGTCACGGTAGCGGTTGACATCGAGAAAGGCCGGCACGGCCAGGGCGGCGATAATGACCAGCGCCGCTATGACGCCAACAATGATGACCAGTCTGCGCATAAAGGCCTCCTGCGCCGTGGGTTCTGCTACTTACGTCTTGCGCCTTAGAATCTTATTAGTTGGAAGCCCGCGCTGACTAGCGCGGTTGTACCCGAAGGCAATGCTGTCATGAGGCAATTCCGGGAAGCCCAATCATGGACGCGGGCGGGATTTGCAAGTTAACGTTCACGAACAGGCCTTCCGTGGACGTAATCCGGTCGCTTGTGAGAAGGGCTGTTATCAACAGTTTGCGATATTCTGGCAGCAGCTATGAAGGAATCTCTCGCAAAGCTCACAATCTGGCGAACCACGCTGCCGAATGTGAAGCACGGCCTACTGCCGCCTTCCATCCCGAGGCCCAACCCTCTTGTCGTGGATTCCTCGATTTTCGTCTCCGTGTTTGCTCCGGGCGCGATTGTCTGCCTCCGCCGAGATACTGGCGTGATGCAGTGGCGGCGCGACCTGCCGCCGCTCGGCGCAGCTTCCGCACACTTTGCCGGCGGGAAGTTGTTCGCAAAGACTTCGCACACGCTTTATGCTCTCGCACCGGAGTCGGGTCGGGAACTGTGGCGCTTCTGTCCCTACGGCACCACGGGTGAGTGGATTTACTCGAATCCGATTGTCTCCCGAAACAGACTGTTCATTGGCGATAGACGGGGTGTGTTGCACTGCCTCGACGCGAACTCGGGGAAACACCTCTGGTCAGCGCAGACTAATCGGAAGAACGCCGATGTGAACTCTACCCCTTTGGTGCTGGACGGGCTTGTGGTCGTCGGGACAAACGCGAGGACGGCTGCCGCTTTCGATACTGCAAACGGACGACGAGTGTGGAAGCGGAACCTTAATGGCCCCGCTGTTTTTGGCCTTTTGCGGCACCGAGACATGGTTGTGGTTGTTACCGAATCCATTTACCTGCTTTCACCAGGCAGCGGGAACGTCGAGAAGCACCTGCGATGGCGGAAGGAATCGGTGGACTACGTTGAAAACTTCGGTGGCCGATTGGCGGCAGTACTGCGCGATCGTTCTTCCAATGGAACCAGCCGAATCTCGGTCTGCGATGTCGTCAAAGGAGCAGTAAACACCGTTTCTCACGACGTATGGTGTCCTACGCTGCGATATGTGCCGGAAACCCGAATGGCGTACGTGTCACACTTGAACGGTCTGCGGTTGCTCGACGCGAACGCGAATACGCTGACCGACATTGCCGTGCCAGATGAAGGCGTGGGCGTTGTCGATGTGCGCGACGGGACGATTTACGTCGCTACAGGGCGAGGCCGCGTCTTTGCCATACGTCACCCGGTCGTGCGGTAACTGGCGAGAAATCCCCATCTCACTAGTGAGTCTCGATGGCCGTGTTGCGCGCTTCCAGGAAACTGACCCACCAGTTTTGGAGTCCCGTTTGACGCTGCTGATTTTCCGCTGTTAGACTCCAATTTCAAACACTCATTCTCTCAAGGCAGGCCGTGCGCACCTACAGCCGTCACGAACTCAAACAAGACAGATTTGCCGAGGCCGTCACCGAGCGGATGTCGTGGGCGCTCGCGCACCGGCAGAAGCTGATGGTGGCGGGGATCGCCGTCTCCGTGCTGCTGGTGGCGGCGGTGGGCGGCTGGTTCTACCTGCAGCACCGTGACGTGCAGGCCAGCCTCGAACTGGGCAAGGCGGTGCGGACCTACCAGACGCCGCTACGTCCGCCGAATGCCCCCGCTTCCGAGGGGCCTTCATTCGCTTCGGCAAAAGAGCGTGCCCAGGCGGCCAACAAAGCCTTTCGCGATATTCAGCAGAACTACCGGTTCACCAAGTCAGCGGAGATCGCTCACTACTTCGCGGCCGTTACTGCCATGGATCTCGGCGACCTGCCGACGGCGGAGAAAGAACTCAAAGACATCGCGGGCTCCCGCAACCAAGACCTGGCGCCGCTGGCCAAGTTCGCCCTCGCCTCGGTTTACCGCCAGATGAACAAGGACGCCGAGGCCATCAAGATTTACCAGGAGCTGATCTCCAATCCCTCCCGCACTGTCCCCAAGGCCACGGCGCAACTGGAGCTGGCTTCCATGTACGCGGCAAAGCAGCCTGCGGAGGCCAAGCGCATCTATCAGCAGATCCGGCAGGACGAACCCAACGGGCCAGCGGCCCAGATTGCCGACGCGCGCCTGGCCGGACTCAAGCCCTAGCAGTCACGGCTCATCGACGCGTGCCTGATCGGTGAGCATGATAGGAATTTCGTCACGGATGGGGTACACCCGCCGGCAGCGGCCGCACTTCAGCCCCTCCTGATCGGGGGTGAGCGTGACCGGGGTCTTGCACTCGGGGCAGACCAGCATGTCCAGCAGATCCTGTGAAATCATAAGAGCCGTCCTCAGAAGGGTCCGCATATTGTAGGCCACCGCGGCGGCGAGTGGCGGCTCTTTCGGGAATTCGTGGCACGAGTCTGGCCGCTGGTCTTAAGATAAAGTTGTCGGCGCTCACAATTCATAGATTGAGGCATTCATGGCTGCAAGAATCCTGGACGGCACACAGATCGCTAATCAAATCAAGGCGGAGGTCGCGGCCGAAGTGCGGGCGATGGCCGAGGCTGGGCTGCGTCCCGGGCTGGCCGCGGTCCTGGCGGGAGAAAATCCCGCTTCTGAAATCTACGTGCGCAACAAGATCAAGAGCTGCGAAGCACTGGGCATCTACAGTGAACGGCATAGGCCGCCGGACTCGGTCACAACCGAAGAACTGCTTGCCCTGGTCCGCAGCCTGAACCAGAGGGAAGAAATCGATGGCATCCTGGTGCAGTTGCCGCTACCCAAGCAGGTGGACTCGAAGGCAGTGCTGCTGGCGGTTGCGCCGGAAAAAGACGTCGA